>QMOR01000018.1 GCA_003648285.1 Bacteroidota bacterium | reverse complement strand
TGACATTTATAATGTGCGATTCGGAAGTGACTTTTTTCGCATCGAAGCAAAAATCGTAAAAGAGGCGAAGTCCAGTGCGGTAGTCATGAAAGTGCGCCCGGGCAAATTGAAAGATGTCTCGGTCAATGGAAAATCAGTTGACAAACTCGCAGGGCATATTGGATTTCAACCGGTTGTAATTCTGTCTCCGGGTGACCAGTCACTGATAGAAGGTGCAAGTGCTGAACGCCGGCGGTTTATGGATTTTTACCTGAGTCAGACAGACAGAAGTTACCTGCGCGCACTCATGCAGTATAATCGCACGCTCCATCAACGCAATGCACTGCTCAAGACGTATGGCCGCAACACAGACGGTGTTTTGCTAAAGTCGTATTCAGAAAAGATGGCTCCATTGGCACTGGAGATTTCTGACGCGCGCAGATCCTTTCTGGCTACGCTTAATCCTTTGGTAATCAACCTGACTGAAAAGGTGAGCAATATGCGTGATCATGTGAGCCTTGAATACAAATCTGACCTCAGAGGACTGGATTTTATGGATGTAGCAGAAAGCACACTTGATCATGACATGATACTTGGACGCACATCGCGCGGCGTACATAGAGATGATATGATATTTAAACTGGAAGATGGGGCCTTGCGGCGATTTGGATCACAGGGGCAGCGCAAAAGCTACCTGATAGCGCTCCATCTGGCCTTGCGGGATTTCCTGGTTAATCACACAGATAATGCACCATTGATCCTGCTTGATGATATCTTTGACAAGCTTGACGATGAGCGTGTGATTTCTCTTTTGAACATCCTCGGACAGGATGATTATGGGCAGGTCTTTATCACCGACGCACGTGACGAACGGGTCAGCGATATTTGCACTCAGCTCAAGTGGCAGTCAAAGGTCTTTACAATTGAGGACGGAAAAATCACCGGGGAGGAAGAATTCAACCTCGAAGGGTAATTTTTACGTTTCTTGCAAACTCAATCATGAGCACTTTCAGAAAAAACGATCACAGTCTTGGCGATTTAGTGCGGAAGTTCAGCGAGGACCGACGTATCAAGCCACATCTTTTCGAAAAGAAGGTGGAAGCCGCGTGGTCCGAGATCATGGGCCCCTGGATTAAGAAAGAAACGTCAGCCATTAAACTCAGGGACAAACAGCTCATATTGAGTATCACATCTGCCGCATTGCGACAGGAGTTGCATTATTCCCGTGCGCAAATTAAAGACCGCATCAATGAATTTCTAGGCGAGGAATATATCCGTGAAGTGATCGTGCGATAGTTACTGTCAGGCTTTAGCAGTTGACTGCGCATTTGTCTTGACTTTCTTTTTGCCCTTTACACCTGCCGCCGCCTTGAATGCTTTCTCTGCGCTAATCATACCACCGGTATTACACAATTCACTCATCGCCACGATTTCACCAGTCCCCGGCTGTTTCACTTTGTTCTTGACAGGGATAGTCGTCGACGTCAGTATCGATTTGACTTGTTTGGCTGTGAGGGTAGGATAGTACGACCTAATCAGTGCAGCTACACCAGCTACGACTGGAGCAGCCATACTCGTCCCGCTTGCAGGGCGATAAGTACTGCCTGGTGCAGTAGAGTTTACCTGCACACCTGGAGCGAACAAGTCCACACTCTCACCTCCATAATTCGAGAACGATGCGACGGCACCTTCTCCTGGGTCCGGTGCGAGTGCTCCGACCTCGATCCAGTTATCGGCGTATTTCTTACTGAAGAGTCCTTTTTTCTCAAAAGTAGGAGTGGGGTAGTGATCGAATGCATCATTGTCTGTCGCCTCATTTCCGGCAGCATGGACAAGTAGTACATCATTCTTCATGGCATGTTTGACGGCTTTGTCCACCGCGCGCTTATCCCATGACTGGCCCTTTCCAAAACTCATATTGATGACAGACGCCCCGTTGTCAACAGCATAGCGTATCGCATTTGCTACGTCTTTATCGCGTTCGTCACCATCAGGCACCGTGCGGATAATCATGAGGCGCACATTTTGTACGATTCCCTGGACACCTTTGTCATTGCCGCGTACTGCTCCTACAATGCCGGCGACATGTGTACCGTGAAAATTAAACTCACCTTGTACATCATTATTGCCATAGTACATCTCGTAAGAGTCGGAGTAGTTATCTCCGACGATCACTCTTGAATCGAAATCAGGATTATACATGTACTCCAGGTCATTCTGGTAGTGTTTTTTTGCCTCTGCATAGCCAGCACTGATTTCCTCTCTGATTTGGGCTGTCGTTTCAATATCAATTCCAAACTGACTTATCTGGCTAAAAATGCTTTGTACAATGCGCATCTGCTCATCATCACCACCATCAAACGACTCCAGGAATTCCTTGGTGAGCTTTTTATTTGGATACTCTTTGTCAAATGCGTCGATGGCGTCAAGCAGTACTTTTTCATTTACTTCGACACTGCTCAGCGCCCCCTCGGATTGTGTGCGCTTGCCTTCCACAGTTTCCTTGTACTCCAGGTATTGGTCGTAGAGCTTCTGGTCTTTCTTACTCAGTTTTTCAGTGTCTTTCTCAGCAAAGTAGTCGCTGTACTTACCATACAGTCTTGTGACTTCCAGTGTTTCATTTGTGACATTGCGTCCGTCAGCGCCTCCGATAAAGTTCCAGCCATTGATGTCATCTACATATCCATTCTGATCATCGTCTATTCCGTTGTCGGGAATTTCATCTTCATTGATCCAGATATTCTCATTCAGATCTTCATGGTACATATCCACACCTGAGTCTATAATGGCCACAATCACTGTTTGACTCTCCTTGCCTTTGAGGGTTGTGTTGTACAATTTTTCAACTCCTGTTCCATTGACATTGTCGGCTCCCGGATCTTTGAGGTGCCATCCGGTGTCTTCCTGTGCGACCGTGCCCGTGGCCAAAAAGAGTAAAGCGAAAATCGCTGTCAGATTTCTGAAAGTGAAGTTGTGCATATGGCGTATGTTGATTCTAAAGATTTTGATAATTACAAAGAGTTCGCAAAGGTAATGCGTTCTTATAGCATGTTGTTGTCCCGCTTATCTATAAAATGACAAAGTCAATAGAAAAATTGCCAGACCATGAAGGAATGAGTACCTGCCAACTATTCGTTTTGATCAGTCCAAAATGCTTTATTTTCGCACACACATGGAACATGATACGCGTCCACTTGAAGCACTGAAGCAATACTGGGGCTTTGAATCATTCAGGCCAATGCAAGGAGACATTATAGACAGTGTACTCTCGGGCAAGGACTGCCTGACTCTCTTGCCGACCGGTGGAGGAAAATCACTCTGCTTCCAGGTGCCCGCGGTTGTTTTAGATGGAATATGTATCGTGATTTCACCATTGGTGGCCTTGATGAAGGATCAGGTCGACAGTCTGCGGAAGGTCGGAGTGCAGGCCGAGGCCCTCCACGGGGGATTACACAGAAGCGATATAGATCGCATTCTGGATAATTGTATTTATGGGAAGGTGAAGCTATTATATATTTCACCGGAAAGATTGCACACGATGCTTGCCGAGGAGCGCATCAAGCGGATGCCGGTATCGTTTGTTGCTGTGGATGAAGCACATTGTATCTCTCAATGGGGCCATGAATTTCGCCCATCCTATCGCGAGATACCAATAATTAGAGAATGGCATCCCAACGCTCCAATCATTGCACTCACGGCGACGGCAACTTCAGAAGTGGCAATTGACATCATTGAACAGTTGCATTTGAAGGATGTCAAGCGTTTTACGGGAAGTTTCAGAAGAAGTAATCTCAGTATTCTGGCGTATGAGACAGAAAACAAACCGGCACTGCTCAATGATATCGTCAGAAAGACAGGGGGCTCAGGTCTGATTTATGTGCGTAGCCGACGCAAGACAAAAGAAGCCGCCGAGATCCTGATGAGTGCTGGCGTGAAATGTGAGGCCTATCATGCCGGGATGTCGCATGAAAAAAGATCCGGTATTCAAAACAGCTGGCTCAAGGGGGAGACTCCCTATATAAGTTGTACGACAGCTTTTGGTATGGGAATCGATAAGAGTAATGTGGCGCTTGTCGTGCATTACGATTTACCTCCGAGTCTCGAAGAGTATTACCAGGAAGCGGGAAGAGCTGGGCGAGATGGCAATGAGTCGTTTTGTGTACTCCTGTATCATAATGCCGACCGGAGCGCGCTCCATGATACTGTCATGAGGAGTCACCCGTCATCAGCCGATGTCCTCAACGTATACAGAGCGCTTGCATCCTATTTTCATTTGCCGATTGATTCGGATGAGCCTTTCGATAGAAATTTTGTCATTCAGGATTTTTGCAAGAGGTATCGACTGGATGTGTATATCACATTCCAGTGTTTAAAAATTCTGGAGCGCGAGGGTTGGTTGATTCTGAGCGACAGTATGCGCCATCCAACGCGGATTCAGTTTACAGTCAATAAAGATCAGTTGTACAAGTATCAAATAGCCTATCCAGATCTGAATCCATTGATTACTTCCTTATTGCGCAATTATGAGGGGGTGTTTTTGGAGCCGGTACGCATTGATGAGGCCAAAGTACAGCGGGCATGCGGCATGACCAATGAGATCATGCAAGATGGCCTGGGGCGATTACACAAAGATGAGATCCTCAACTACCTTCCAAAGTCAGATACACCGCGTCTGACATTTTTACACCCCCGTGTAGAAGCACGAAATGTGAATGTGAATGACGCACGTATTATTGCCTTACGCAATTTGGCAATTAAACGCCTCGATGCCATTTATACATTCCTCGATGAAGATTTTTGCCGGGAACAGGTGCTACTGAGGTACTTTGGCGAAGAGAGCAATGTGGAGTGTGGCAAATGTGATTTATGCAGAAAAAGATTGTCGGGAATAGACAGTGAGCGAGTCCTAACACACGTGTCCCGGACAGGTACACCGATAGATCAGATCGTCGGTAAGTTTGGTCATACATATTCGGATGTGGTGATAAATCATTTACGCGTCATGGAGGATGAAGAGATGATTAGAATCAGGGATGAAATCGTTTACCTCAAAGATCAGGACGAATCATGAAGCACATCGTGGTCACAGTAACGAACGACCTGACGTATGATCAGCGGATGATACGGACATGCTCAACTCTTGTGGATGAGGGCTATCGTGTGACTCTTGTCGGCCGTGTGCTGGAAGAGTCCGGGGAGCTCATCGACAGGTCGTTTCTGCAGGTCAGACTGAAGTGCAATGTGAATAATGGCCCGTTATTCTATGCGGAATTCAACAGGAAGCTTTTGCTATATCTGGGTGATGTGGATTTTGATCTGGCAGTCGCTTGTGATCTTGATACGATTCTGGCGGTAACACGTGCAGCAAAATCTCAAGGCGTTCCTTTTATTTTCGATTCGCATGAGTTGTTTACGGAAGTGCCTGAACTTGATGGTCGGAACCTCGTGAAGAGTGTATGGTCGCGAATTGGCAAAATATGTATTCCTGCAGCTGCACGTTGTTACACAGTAGGCAGCTCCATAGCTGCAGAACTGTCAAGGAGATACGGGAAGACATTTGAAGTAGTCAGAAACGTTCCGGTGCTGTCGCATGATGGCATTCATAGTTGGGAAGAGCGTGACGCCGTGATCTTCTATCAGGGTGCACTCAACGCGGGAAGGGGACTGGAGGTGCTGATCGACTGTATGGCAGAAATTGATGGTTACGAGCTTGTCCTCGCCGGTGAAGGTGATTTATCCCATACACTGAGACAACGGGCCCAGGAGAAGGGGCTTGAGTCAAAAGTCCAGTTTCTTGGCCGTATCAGTCCCGGACAGCTTCCCGAGCTGACGGGGAGGGCTCGTCTTGGAATCAATATTCTTGAGCCTCGAAGCAAGAGTTATTACTATTCGCTGGCGAATAAATTTTTTGACTACATGCAGGCGGGAACACCGTCAATAAATATGGCGTTTCCGGAATATCTGTCCATTTTGAGTAAGGATAAAACAGGCATTACAATCGACGCATTGTCGACCGACAAAATGACACTTGCTATTAAGAGTATCATCGAAGATCAGGGGTTGTGGTCACGCTTATCCAAGAATTGTGATTTGGCACGGGAGAAATACTGTTGGGAGAAAGAGAAGGAAGTATTACTAAAGATTTACGAAGAGACTCTTAGGAATTGACAAATTCCTGAAGGGCATTTGTCAAGGCATCCATATCTCTGTGATCGTTATAGACGTTAGGCGCTACTCTGATTGCATCACCACGGAATGAAACAAAGACATTGTGCTTTTCAAGGAGCGGTTTAAGAGATATTGAATCAGCTCCCTCAGGTAATCGTATCCCGAACAAGTGGGCAGAAAATGCCTCGCCGGAATTGATGGAGTAACCCATGTCACGCCATTTTCCCACATAATTTGCGATCAGATCGGAGCAGTATAATTGAATTTCAGATACCGTCCATGTATTTAATTGTTCGATGGCAGCAGATAATATTGGAGTGAGAATAAAGTTGCTCGTCTCGCCTACAGAATACCGATTTGCTGCCGGTCGGTATATTGGCTGGTAATTAATCAGATGTTGAAATACATCGCTGTCCTTGCGATTGATCCAGTTGTGTTCGATCGGTTCTTTGTCATCAAAGTAGGGTCCGTAGTATGCAACACCTATTGAGTAGGGGCCCATCAGCCACTTGTATCCTGCGCAGATGAGCGCGTCGGGCTGGACTTCTTCAATAGGAAAGTCAAGTGCCCCGACAGACTGAGTACCGTCGATAATGACAAGCGCGCCATGATCGCGGGCGGCTTTTGCAATGCGAGGCAAGTCAAATTTATACCCATCTGCCCAGTGCACGTGTCCCATTGCCACTGCCGTCGTGTTGTTGTCTATGCGATCAATAATTGCCTGACTCCAGGTTTTATCATCTTTCGGACGTTCGATCTGGCGCAATTCTCCTTTATTGATATCACACAGATGCATCCAGGGATATACATTGCTTGGGAATTGTTCAGAAGCGATAACTATATTCTGACCTTCGCTCATCTCAATATTACTGATCACATTGGCGATGCCGTATGAGACAGAGGGGATGATTGCTATCCTTTCCGGGTCGTCTATTCTGATAAGTCGTGCGAAATGCTGCTTTAAAGCAAGGCTGGGTTCGAAGAAGTCAGTGATGCCAACTTTGTGTGGATATTTTTGATCTGATATGACATCACGAGCTATTCCCTCGAGGTGATTCATCAAAGGAGACATATATGCACAATTGATGTAATGCACATCCTCGGGAATGTCGAACATTAATTTTTGGCACAATAGAGCACTCATACGCGAGGTGGATACGGGGATCCAATTATCTGATCAGGGTGACATCGCCCTTAAATTCTTCCTTGCCGCCTCCTGCAAACAGAAATATGGCGCGATAGGCATATACCTCAGCAGGTGCAATTTCTCCATTAAAATCACCATTCCAACCTATCAGGTCACTTCCCTGGTAGACTAATTGTCCCCAGCGATTAAAGACGAGCAGTTCATCAAGGATTCCGTTTCCGGTAATCGTAGGTCTGAATGTGTCATTTGTTCCGTCACCATTCGGTGTAAAGGCATTTGGGAAATTGATGCCCGCCGGATCAATGAAATATACAATTGAAGCCTCTTCAACACAGCCGTTATCATTCGTCCAGAATACGGTCACAGTACTCGGTCCCTCATTGGGAAAAGTCACCATCGCGGGATTGCCGATGTCATCCTGAAGGACACCGTCGACAAACCATTGATAATCTGTTCCGTCGGCTCCTGGTGGTTGAAGCTCAACTGTTATTGTCTCGCCACGCCCAAAAGGCATTGAATCCAGTGCCACGATCATGCCACCGGATGGAGAATACGGAATCAATTGAATAGTGGTCAAAGAACCACAACATTGTTCACTGCAATTATCAGCTTCTATCGTGATTGATCCACCGCCTTCGTCAACCTGGACAACCGGCATCAGGCAATCGCTATCGTTGCATTCGCCATTTCCCTGAAGATTGACCACCGGATTTTCAAATCCATATCCTGTCAAATCTATTACCGTCGGTTCGTTTGGACAAACAAACACACGGTCGACAATCATTTCTACAGGCCCGACACCATAGGGAATGGTAGCAAAGGCCCCACAGCCCAATGAATCAGGAACATCAGCAGAAATTCTGAGAGTGCCCGAGCCGTGTATCGTCACAACCGGAGTGTTGCAGTCATCACAACTGATCGTCCCGTCTCCGACGATGATAATATTCAGGTTAGTAAGTCCTATGTCATTTATCACCAGCTGAATCTGATCGCCTTCACAACCAAAAGCCTGGGGTGGATCTACAGGAATCGAAAAGAAAGGAAGCACATTGACCTGAAGCTGAGCACCCACAGGGCAGCCCTCCTTCATGCCGGTTACCATATATGTCACCGATTCACTGCCGACTGTAACTTCGGGCTCAAAACACTCGGTGCAACTCAATCCTTCTTCGGGCATCCACATCAAGTCCTCAACGTCCTTATCAAGTACTTCTACCTTAAATTTATCTCCGGGGCAGAGCGATGTGTCGTTGACGCTCAGTGGAATTTCAGGAGGAATCACATTCACAATGACTGAACTCGAGTCTCGGCAGGCATTGTTGTCTGCAAAGCGAACAAACTGCGTCGTGTCCTGAAGAATGATTCGCACATTTCCTGTTGTGCCCGGAACATCCCCGGGGCCTACTATTTGACCGTCCAATGGAATCCATTGCCATACCAGATCCGGATACAAAGCTGTATCCACTCTGGGGCCGATGATCCACATGGAATCACCGGAGCAAAACGGATCCTTGGGAAATAAAACCGTCAGAGGTTCTAAATCGGGTAGTGAATCTACACGGACGTAAATGTCTCTTTCGAGGTCACAGCCCATAAAACTTGCAGAAGCTGTATATGTCGTAGTAATTTCAGGGAATACGCGAGCCACAGTGCCCTGCGCATTTGGTTCTATAAATCCGTCGAGCGGCGTCCAACTGACATCCAGATTTCCCGGAGTGACCTGTAGCCGTAGAAATGCCTCAGAGGGTTTACACAAATAAACAGTGTCGTCATCAATTACTGTCAATGCAAATGGAACCACCTGGATCGTAAACGTATCTGAAATCTCACAATTGCCAATCAGTGCCGTGACAATGTACTCTGTCGTTTGCAAGGGATGTACAACCGTACCGTTGATATCGTCCGGATCAAGCACCTCATTCTGTGGATTCCAACTGACAGAGGTGATCGGGTGACTTGCATCAAAAGTGATGTCCACCCGGTCTTCGGGGCAGATCGTGTCCATTGTTGATACCGTGACGTTAAATGTCGGATCGATCAGGCTGATATAAACACTATCAACATAATCCACTCCATTGAGACCTGCTGTCAGGAAGTACCATTGACTCTGGCTTGGAGTGAGCATCACAGTCTGGAGTGTCGGATCATCAAAATCCGCCTCCGGACTCCATGCATAGGTGTCTGCTGGTGTAGCACTCAATGTAATCGTGGTTCCGGTACACACCAATAGTGAATCACTTCCGATATCAATATGTACACTGTCAACAGTGACTGTCATTGAATCGTAAGCCCAGATATCGAGGAAAAGGAAAAGCCCTGTAGCGAGCAGTAATATTTTGTGCATGCGCATTATATTCATGTCGAATCGACCAAAAATACACACTTTTTTTACTTCGTGAATGTCCGGCACGTGTGCTTGATGTCGGCTATTTAACTTGGTTCTATTTAGTTGCCCTTTCAGGGTTGAATTCACAATCCACCAATGCTTCGTTGACTTCCTGCGGAGATGTCATTTGATCCCTCTGTCCCCATTGAGAATTAAGGTAATTAATCAAGTTGCTAATATCTGTATCTGAGAGGTTAGTGAAGTGCGGCATCGGATTGAATGATGCGTAAAAATCCTCAATTTCTTTGTTTCCATATTTGATTTTACACGCCATCTCTTCAAGGGTGAGATCCCTGAAGCGCTGACTATTTAACGAAGGTACCAATGTTCCAAGTCCGGAGCCATCTGACATATGGCAGTTGATACAATAACTATCGTAGACCTGCTCACCCTGGGGATAGCCCTGACAGCCCCAAATGCCTGCTGTCACCCAGCACATCGCAAGAAAGATCTTAGTACGTTTCAAGGAGCTTGTCGATATCTTTCATAAACGCATTCACTTCCTCTTCAATTGTTCCCTCACAAAAGGATCTGATATGCCGATCCTTGTCCACAAGAATCAAACGCCCACTATGATCAAATCCGCCGGGTGCGCCGGAGTCTTCCATCGCAGCCACAAAATAGTCGTCGGCGATGCCGAAGATCTTCTGTTTGTCACCTGTGACAAAATGCCACATCTATGAAGTGACGCCCAAATTGCTCGCGTACAGCTTTAATCTTGGCACGCTATCTCGCTTAGTATCAATTGAATGCGATAGAAAAGAAATGCGACCATCGTCTTTGTACACGTCATACATACGCAGCATCTGCTTCTTTACCTTGGGGCAAATGGAAGGGCACGATGTAAAGAAAAAATCTGACACATAAATCTGATCTGCAAAAGTCTCATTTGTGATCCATTGACTATCCTGGTCCATAAACCGGAAATCAGGTATCTCGTGTCGTATTGTGTCACCATCCACAACATCAATTTGCCCCAGAATCGGTAACGGCTTTGTGTCGTTTGCGCAACCAGATGCCAGAATCACAACAAGAGCAATCACATACAATCTAATGGTCATCATCACTGAATTTTGTTAATAATGCTTCACCTTCCTCCATACTGGATACAAACTTGTCCCTCATAATTGTCACTGTCACCATCTCATTTTCGAGATAAACCCGCACAGAATCGAGGTTTCCGCCGTAATCCGGCCTGTTGTAATTGTGCATCCAGTCCCACATCAGACTGTCTGCTTCTTCAAGATGCATGATGGCCGTACTTAGACCGGTCCTTTTTTCAACACTCAGGTTTTCATCACCATACTGCTTGAGGAGTTTGACACGCGTATTGTTTAGTGTAGCCATTTTAGGCATGACTTCATCGTGTACATCTATGACTTCTCGCTCCATAGCTTGTAGCGATGCGACAGCTGCGTTATCGTCCTCTTTCGCTTTCTGATCACCTCCACATGCCATCACAGCAAATGCGAACAGAACGGACCAGGATATATAATGGACAAATCGAAATCTCTTTTTCATGAGTTTAGTGATTTGCGGCAAATATCAAGAACAAATGCAGAACTATGAAATAACCAAAATGTTTATTCGCATTTCAATTTCTAATCCCTGCTCTCGATCAGCCTGATACTGTCCAGACCTGTCCGTGTCCTGATAAAGTCTACCATTCTCTCTTCATCCTGCTCTGTGCGTTTGAGTCTTGTCCTGGTCAACTGGTCCGCGATCATGATACAGCGTCACCGACAAGTGCGTCAAGCAGAGTGGGTGAGGTTCGGCTCATGATTTCCCTTGTTTCGCTATTCTACAAATAATCCGTCTTGCATGCGCAATGTGCGATCGCTCATGGCAGCGAGTTCTGTGTTGTGGGTGACGAGGATAAATGTCTGTCCAAAATCATCCCTGAGTTTGAGAAAGAGCTTGTGCATTTCGGTAGAATTCTCTGTATCGAGATTACCAGTAGGCTCGTCAGCAAAAACGACCTGTGGGTCATTCATGAGTGCACGGGCCACGGCAACGCGTTGTTGCTCACCTCCCGAGAGTTCACCGGGCTTGTGATCAAGCCGGTCGGTGAGGCTCATGTAGTCAAGCAGTTCCTTGCCTTTCTTTTCGGCAATTGATCTAGAAACGCCCTGGATATAAGCAGGAATACAAACATTCTCCAAAGCTGTAAATTCACTCAGCAAATGGTGAAACTGAAAAATAAAACCGATCTCCTCATTTCTCAATCTGGCAATGGCTTTGGCGGACAAATTATGAGTGGCTTGTCCACAGAGAGTTAATGCACCACTGTCAGGGGTATCCAGGGTGCCAAGGATGTGCAGTAATGTGCTTTTTCCTGCACCTGACTTACCCACAATGGCGACGACCTCACCCTTTTGTACATCAATATCTACGCCTTTCAGCACGTGCAGGCTGCCGTAACTCTTGTGTAACTGAGACCCTTTAAGAATAGTCAAATGCGATGTATTTAGTAAAACAACATTCCTGTAATGCTACCGAAACATTAAGAAATGTAAAATTTGCGGCAAGTTAACAGACTAACAGACGAAATCGATGTGTCCATCGTTTTAATTATGTGCATGATCAATGATGGGTTTTTATGACCAGTGATACATGCATTCAATGTTGTATGAACGACATGAAAAAACTAAATTTGAGGTCATTTTGACCCAGACCCGTTTTCTGCCTTAGGTGATTTTATGAAAATACTTCAACTCTGCAAAAAATTCCCTTACCCTCTGAAAGATGGCGAAGCCATTGCTGTAACGTA
This sequence comes from Bacteroidota bacterium, assembly GCA_003648285.1. GTDB lineage: Bacteria > Bacteroidota > Bacteroidia > Chitinophagales > Saprospiraceae > B8-G4. The sequence goes on along the minus strand of QMOR01000018.1, from coordinate 5,032 downwards.
CCTGAGCAAAGCTCTGAGAGATATTGGATGTGAGATCACGTTGCTCAGTATGAATACGATAAAGCACTATACGCACATTGAGGATTTACCGGCTGATTTTGACCATTACAAGGCCATACACTGGACAGATCTGGATAATTCTATCAACCCGATGGATGCCTTCATGAACTTGTTTTCAGGGACATCGTATCATGTCGAGCGATTTGTGAGCAAAGCATTCGAAGAGAAGCTTATCGAGGTTCTTAAAAGTGAAGAATTCGATATCATACAACTTGAGACCCTGTATCTCGCACCATATGTCGAGACGATTAAGAAGCACTCCGACGCACAAGTGGTCATGAGAGCACACAATGTCGAGCATGAAATATGGGATCGCATCTCACAGAATACATTATTCCTTCCGAAAAAATGGTACCTGAGTCACCTCACGCGCAAGCTGAGAAACTATGAGATCAATCACCTCAATGATTACGATTTTCTTGTGGCGTTGACAGATCGCGATCTCACACAGTTTAAAAAACTCGGGTATAAGAACGGCGCGATGGCAGCACCGATTGGTATCGATACATCAAAGTATGGGAAAATCACTCCTACTGAAAGTGACCGTAAGAAGGATCTCACATTGTGCTTTATCGGTTCATTGGATTGGATGCCAAATATCGAAGGGCTCAATTGGTTTCTGCAGAATGTATGGCCGTTGATTCGTACCAAACATCCCGAAGTGACACTTCATGTTGCCGGAAGAAATACACCCGGATCTTTGCGCAATTTGAATATGGAAAATGTCGTCATTCACGGCGAGGTTCCGGATGCTGCAGAGTTTATTAGCAGACATACAGCCATGGTCGTACCGCTATTTTCTGGAAGCGGGATGCGTGTCAAGATTCTCGAAGGAATGGCATTGGGCAAAGTCATCATCACGACTTCGATGGGGATGGAGGGCATTGACGCCGTCGATAAAGAACATCTTCTCGTGGCAGACAGCCCGGATGAGTTTGTCCGTGCGGTTGAGTATTGTAAGGCCAGCCCTGAGGTGGTCGATGAGATAGGGCACAAGGCAGTTGATTTCGTTGGTGAAAAATTTAACAACAAACAACTTGCTGTTCGCCTCTACACGATCTATGAGGAAATGTGTGTGGACAACCACGTGCATTAATCAACTTTACCACCTTATGATTTTCTAAATTTGTGCGCCTTATAAAAAGCGCATGAAGATCGCCTACGTTACTTCCCGATTTCCGTATCCTGTCGAAAAAGGAGATAAGCTGAGAGCTTTTCACCAGATTCGCAGCCTTGCGCGCGATCATGAAGTGTATCTTTTTGCCCTTACGCATGCACCTGTTTCCAGTGACCATCTAAAGCCCCTTGAGGCATATTGTGCCGGAATTTATACGTTTCCAATTCCACGATACAAAATACTGTTTAATACAGCACGTGCACTGCTGAATGGTCTGCCCTTTCAAGTGGGGTACTTCCTTGATGCAGGTGTAAAAAAGCAATTTCAATCAGAATTGATCAAGCTGCAGCCTGATCATGTCATTGCACAACTCATCCGCACTTCCGAATATGTCCGGAATATCCCGTTTGAGAAAACACTGGATTACATGGATGCGTTTTCATTCGGAGCAAAACAAAGGAGAATCGGTGGGCCGATCTTGCTGCGGCCGTTCTATAGGTGGGAAGAGAATCTATTGCAAAAATATGAGAGGCGCGTATATGCCAGCTTTGATCATCATACCATCATATCGCGTCAAGATCGTGACAGGCTTCCTCTCCCATATCAAAAGAGCGTGAGAGTCACTCCAAACGGAGTCGACACCGGTTATTTTTCTCCGAGTGCGGCTAAGAAACGATGGACGGTGCTCTTTGTTGGCAATATGGGCTATCTGCCGAATGTCGAAGCTGCTGAATTTCTCGTAAAGCATGTGATGCCCGTGGTATGGCAGCAGCATCCCCAGGCGACGGTTTGCCTCGCAGGTGCACGGCCAAGCAGGCGCGTGCGACAGCTCGCTTGTCAAAATGTGCATGTTACGGGATGGGTTGATGATATTCGGGACAGCTACGCACAATCTGATATTTTTGTGGCACCGATGTTTAGTGGGATGGGACTCCAAAACAAAATACTGGAAGCAATGGCCATGGCTATGCCGTGTGTGACTACGGCAATAGTGAATAATGCGATAGGTGCGGAGCCTGGGGTGCATCTGGCAGTTGGCAATAGTGCGCAGGAAATCGGCGGTCAGGTACTCAAGCTACTGAGTGACGCAACACACGCAAAAGTGATGGGTGAGGTGGCGAGAAAATTTGTGAAAATGCATTTTAGCTGGGATGAGCAAAACAAAATGCTCGATGCATTGATTAGTGAGAAGAAAGTAAGTAAAACAGAATCAACTACAGTATGAGCTCAATAATGGAAGAAACGCAAACAATGTTGAACACGATTGAAGAGGCTGTCGAAGAAATCAAGCAAGGCAAAGTGGTAATCGTCGTCGATGACGAGCAACGCGAAAATGAAGGAGATTTCATTTGTGCTGCTGAGTGTATCACGCCTGAAGTGATAAATTTTATGGCTACGCATGGCCGTGGCCTGATCTGCTCGCCAATAGATGAAAAAAGAGCAGATGAATTGGAATTGCCGATGATGGTGACGGAGAATACCGCGTTGCATGAAACGGCTTTTACAGTATCGATCGACCTGATTGGTCAGGGTTGTACGACAGGCATATCAGCATACGACAGGGCAAAAGGAATAAAGGCTCTCACACAAAAGGAAACGCGCGCATCAGATTATGCACGCCCGGGCCATATCTTCCCACTGCGAGCCAAGACTGGTGGTGTCCTTAGAAGAAGTGGACACACTGAAGCGGCAATCGATTTAGCCCGGCTCGCAGGCTTTTATCCGGTTGGTGTACTCGTAGAGATTCTGAATCAGGATGGTTCGATGGCGCGACTTCCTCAACTGTTGGAGATCGCTGCAGATCACGATGTAAAGATCATTTCGATCAAGGATCTGATTTCGTACAGGATGGAGCGCGAACGCATTATTGAAAAGGAGTTGACCGTGAGTATTGATACACCCTTTGGCCCTTTTGAAGTTACGGCATTCCGCCAGATTACTTCGGATGACATTCACCTCGCGTTTTCAAAAGGGGAGATTAATGGTAATCCGACGTTGGTTAGAGTGCATTCTTCAACAGAGACCGGCGATATCTTTGGAAATCTGTTTGATGACTACGGTACGAAGTTGAAGAAGTCGCTCGAGTTGATCAGCAAGGACGGTAAAGGTGTATTGCTCTATATGCGCCATGGTGAAAAGGGCGTTTCAATCGTGGATAAACTTAAGCGATTTGCTCAGGGCGAAGAACCTGCCGGTGACTCTGAAAAACAACGCGACTTTGGGGTAGGAGCACAAATACTCAGAACGTTTGGCATTGAAAAAATACGCCTGATTACCAATCACCCCAGGCGACGCATTGGCTTACTTGGATTTGGATTGGAAATTGTAGAAAATGTTCAGATGGACATGGACTAAAAAGTCGGACAGAAAGTAGAACTATTATCGTACTCACCGACATAGGTAAAGCTCAGCTCCATCACACCTTGTCCAAGTCGCTCATTGGTCAGGTCATCGAGATTAAAGTCATAACTCAGTCCGATAATAAAGCCACCTAGCTCAATTCCGGCTGTGAGATACATTGCGGAAGCCGTTAGCTTTTCGATATCCTTTGCCATGCGCAATCCCAAACCGAATTGAACGGCATTGGTATTGTGGTCATTGATTTGCAATCGCACATTTGTACCAAGGTTCATCAGCAGGTACGGCCCCTGACTTAGCATTGAAAACCGGGGAAGAATCTTTACAGTCTCACCCACATCAAAGCTGGCGCTGAAATACCCTGTCCACTTCCTGTAGAGCTTGATATCCGGAACATCCACTTCGCCAGTTCGAGAACCGAATGAGGCAGAGGGTTCATGGAGGTGAGCAACCGATCCACCAATTGTGAATTGTGTCGCATCCGTTGGGGAAATGGCATAATTAAGGCCCATGCCCAAGTCCATAAACCCAAAATTGTTTTCAGGGAATACCTCACCTGTCGGGAAGTTATATCCGTTTAATCCATTAAACTGATCATCAAAGAACAACTGTTCGACATTGACATTCTTTTGAGTTATGCCAAAATATAACCCTCCCGAGAGGTATTGTTTTGTTTGCTTATCAAGGCTTTTGTGAAATGCACTTGACAGTTTGATGCCCAGTGTGTTGAAATCAAATGTGCCAACCTTATCAGATAAAAAAGTGATCCCTCCACCTACAAAGTCATTTCCATTCTTGCCAACATCAAATCGCATATCTCCATAGAGGCCAAATGTCTTGTATGGATTATCAACCAAACCGCTCCATTGGTCGCGATACGAGATTGACACGCGATAAGTTCCCTCCACTGCCCCCGTCAGTGCCGGGTTGAGTTCGAGAGGATTGGCATAGAATTGCGTGAAATAGGCATCTTGTCCTTTGACGGAAACAAGTAGTGAAAAAACTGAAATGACTGTAATAAGTATTTTTCTCATCAGATCATTTGAATGATATCATACTTCGTCAATATATAACGCTTGCCGGTTACGTCTCGTGTGATCACAGCCGGTGTTGTTTTAGAAAAATAACTGTTGAGCTTACTGAAGGGCAGATTTTCTTCGACGACAGGGAAGGGCTTACCCATCACTTCGCCAACTGATTTTTCACCATTGCGCAATGGGTTTTCCAATAAATAGGAGAGGATAGCCGTTTCGGTGACGCTTCCCACGATTTCTTCATCCTTCATAATTGGCAGTTGCGACAGATCATGATCTCTCATCAGATCAAACACGGTCCGCACATTATCCTCCTTATGCGCAACGATCATTTCCTGTGCCTGGAGATGGCGCAAGACATCATTTACGGTCATTTCCGCATCGAGAAATCCCCTTTCGCGCATCCAGTCATCATTGTAGATCTTGCCTACATACCGGGAGCCGTGATCGTGCATGATCACGA
>QMOR01000017.1 GCA_003648285.1 Bacteroidota bacterium | reverse complement strand
TATGAGTACCGCTTCCTCGTCGATGGCGAGACATGGATCAATGATCTAGAGGCTGATGCTTATGTTTCCAATGGCGTGAGCTACGAAGAGAATTGTGTTGTAGAAGTATAGTTTCTGCAACGCTATTGAACGAGCAAAATGAAGGGCAGTCGTGTATGCGGCTGCCCTTTTTATGTAGTGTTGGGTGGATCAATGAATGATGAGATGCAGATGGGGGAAAGTTAGTTGTCTAATTTGCAACTAAATATAGTTACATTGCGTTGTGTCTAAGAAGGAAAAGCTGATTGAGAGGTATTTGAGTATGCCTACTGATTTTCATTATTATGAAACGGTATCAATTAAAGCAAGTCAAAGAAGTATTAGGCTTATGAAATATTTGGAATATAAAGGTTATACAGGCGCAATAGAGTACAGCAGAGAAGATAAATTGCTTTTTGGTAAAGTGCTTGGAATTAAGGGACTCATATCTTTTGAAGGATCAACTGGCGTTGAATTGGACATGGATTTTAAGGAGGCGGTTGATAGTTATCTCGCCGATTGTGAAGCGAGTAACATTGTACCCGAAAGGTCATTTAAAGGCAGTTTTAATGTGCGCATTCCATCGGAATTGCACCGGGATGCTGCACTGAAAGCAAAGGAATTAAATACCTCCCTGAATGGTTTTGTATCGGAATCTATAAGGGCAAGTTTGCGACAAAAAGTATAGGGGTTAAGTCGTGTCTACATTGCTTAAGATGAAAAACGGGCGATTGCCCATTTATCTGGCGTCAGAAAGTCCTCTCTCTATTTTATAACAATCAGCCTTTTGACTCCTAATACAGAACTCTTATCTCTGATATGCAGGACGTAGACACCAGAAGGAACATCCAGATCAATGACCTGACCATCAGAATACAAACCAATTTTCCGGATGAATCTTCCATTGATGTTAAATAGCTCGCAATACACTCCCTTATCAATGATCAAGCTATTTTCTATTCGAACAACAAATGATCCGCTTGATGGATTCGGATAAATTTTAAAACTCGATGCGGAAAGGCTTTTTGTAGTTGATACAGTGCCCAGCGAATCACAAGGGCTACCTACCACCGGCCCCATCCCAAAATGAGGGAAATTCGGTGTTGAAAACGCATGTAGTGTAGGTAATTCGACCCCGTGCTGCACCAGGTCACACGCGGTGCCTTTCTCATTGGGATTATTGATGACGTGCAAGTATTTAACGCTGCTTGGGGCCGTGATATATATCTTCCCGTCAGGAGCTAACATTTGCTGGAAAAAAGTAGTGCTTAACGGTCCAACAAAACCGTCATATACAGCTACCACTTCTCGGCTAGAGTCAATATTTGCAGCCCACATGTCAAATTGATAAACGCGAGTCGAAACGGATACGTACAGAAATCTGCTATTTGGTGAAAAGGCCACTCCACTTGAACTGACAGTGTCCATGGGAAATTCGATCAAGAGGGGGTTGGATACATCGCCAGAGCATCTGTCAAAATCAAAGATGCGCAATCCGTTTGAAACGTCGATCCGAACAAACTTGTCACCATCTGGAGAAAAAGCAACTTGCCCACTCCAATCCCTCCTGCCCAATGGATCTCCAATTTCTTGTGAGTCTACCAAAGAAACACCCTGGGGATCCGAAATGAACTTGTGGAATATATTGGACTCATATCCAATCTCAAGTATCCACCAATCACGCCCGTTAGCATGTTGCACCGCAGTTAATCCTATAGCAAAGGGACCATTACCCGCACTCATATTTTTACTTATAACTGCGCCTAAATTATCTATACCTTCAAATTGCAAATCTGTATAAAGTAAATCGCTGATTATCCCTTGTGGGTTGATACTATTGTGAAGTAATCGATACTTATTTGCAAGTATGGGAAGAAAAATCGCACCTTGTCCATCGGGATACCCCAATTCACAAAAGATATCGTGAATTATCCCGGGATTGATTGAGTCTCCACCTTCCATTTGTTCATGCGCAGAATTGATCACTTCGCAACCATTGGAATAAGCGAGTAGATTCCCATGAGGATCAGAAATCATCGCAATTGTGGTAAACGAGATCGGGATTTCAAAGAACGAAACGATAGGCGGCTCGACATTAAAATCTATCATCGAGCCGCCAAAGTCTTCTTCTTGATTGTTCGGGGGATAGCCAAAGAGCCAGATGTGATCATGGGATTGAGCATGACTCATGTCGCATGTATATAATAGCGATACCAGAGTTAATATGCCGAGTTGTATGAATGACATGTATTTGTTCAATTGTCCAGTCTTTTCACTAATCGATAACTATCAATGGCTTTGTGTTAATTTCTCCATTTACATTTACGAAACTCACAACATACGCTCCTGGTTGCAAGGCAATTTGCCAAAATTCTTCATTGCTCTCGAAAACTACAAATGTTTGCACTTTTTTTCCAGAATAATCAAAAATATGCAACTCGCCAGACACTAGCCGATCCCAACTAATCCTCAATTCTTCTTGTGCTGGATTTCCATAAATCTGCATGTCTGCCTCACTATCAAGTGGATTGTCCAATACTTGGCTTTGTGGTGTCACTTCAATGGCGCTATTCTGAACAACATCTGTCCTCACGGTAAGATACTGATTTGAACATGGCCAAATCAAACTTGCGGCTGCGGGAACAGCATAGCCTCCCACGTCTACAGAATTGTTTGATATCGCTATTAATTCAGTTTTCCTCGCGCCACTCAATGAGTCGTTTATTGCCCTTTCTACCTTTGCTAGAAGGATGGTTTTGTAATACGACTCATGGCTAGTATTCACATTGAGGTTGTTGACTTGGCTTAAAACTCCAACAAGGGCTTGGTCTTGGTTGACCTTGATAGTAAAGCGCTGATCAGTGTATTCCGCCATTGATTGTTTAATGGAATCATCCCATTGAGTTATTCTAAGTAAAAAAACAGAATCCAGGCTGGTTGTGTCCATGACTCCTAAACGCTTCAAATAGGAACTAGATAGCGAATCGAGATTTCTCGATACGATTGCATTCAGGCTATCGGCAATAGATAAAATTAACTCCGTTGTGAGCATTGCATTGATGTATGCAAGTTCGGCTGTAGCATAGTTGCCCGGACTTGTGGTCGATTTGTTTAAGAAATACGTATTAGCGTCTGAACCAAGTGGTCTGAGCCCAGGATACCGCATGAGTTTCAGCATTAACTGTTTTTCAGCTGACCACGTCATGACATCGCTCCATGAAGTATCGAAAAGCGTTTTCATAATTATAGCGCTATCTGCGATGGACAACACCTGAGGCATGTCTTCAGGAAAAGTCATGCATTGCTCTACAGTACCATTCGTTACTCGGAACCAACTCGGTCCGGCCGGAGTACGCGGATTTGGAAGTATTCCTGGGTTGTTATTTTCAACATTAAACCGACTAAAAAAGGGATTGGATCTACATTCAGCGGCATAAAACACGTAATCAGATGCATTAGAAGACCATGTGTTACCAAACCTATTCTGGAGCCCGTTCATGCCAGGCACAAATCCATCTAGAATCTGCAGACCTGTTTCGTGTCGTCCGATATCAGAATTCTGTATTTTTAATGGCGAATTGTTTGCAAAAAGAAGTATTCCGACATCTGTATTGTCCATTGTATTGTCGCATATCTTCGTGTTTGCAAAGCCATCCAAAACTATGGCACCTCCGAGTGACCCTTGGGAGCTGAAACCCTGAATGGTATTATGGCTAAATGAATGGCCAGAACCGTTAAGTGAGCCATTTCCGCGACAATAGAATGCATCTCGTAAAAACTGACTATTGCTCTGGCTTGTCGCAATAAATTCGTTGTGATGCAATTCATAATTGTTGGCGGGATCTAAAATGTTTCCAACGAATAGTGCTGCTCCACCCATTGTTCCGTTAAATACGAGATAGTTTTCCTCAACTATCATTCGATCTGTAGATGGGAATTGACTGCCAATTCCAATGTGATTCAAAAGACCTATGGCACCATCTCTCGCATAAACTGTATCATGGTGTAGATTATAATGAGGTGTTGCACCAGATCCGAGCCCTCTGTTTATAAGCATGCCAAGAAGATTGTTGGGATGATTTAGATCCACAACACAGTGTGAAATCGATACAAACTCTGCTTCTTGATTTTGTGCCACATCAAAAGCGCCAAGCATTTCCCCGCTAAATATTGCCCCCTGCACATCCAAATTAGTGCGATAAGATTTAATTCCAACAAATTGACAATTATTAAATGTACTTCTTCCCAACCAGCTGTTATTTTGCAATATTGCATCGACCTTAATGTTGGAATCGTGAGAATTGATTCCACATCCAGATTCAGCTATATTTGTTTCCAAAATATTATCAAATTTAAGGTTGACAATCGACGCTGCAGATTGAGTTGCATAAATTCCATTTTCAAGATAACTGAAGACATTTACCGATGAGTAATCGCCAATGGTTGCAACACCGCGATCCAGGTATATTCCAGCATGCGTAATTTTGGAGCCGAACTGAGTTGTATTCAACTCTGAAGTACAAGTAAATAGGCTGGATCGAAGAAATTCGAAATGTATACCATTAAACTTAGGGCTGCTATCCCCATTTCTTATGCATATATAATTTCGATTGAAAGTATTTGACGAAAGACTTAGAATCCCTCCATCATCACATGTTATCAAGTGAATAGCATCCTCGTATTCAGAATTAAAAGAGCGTAGGTTGGCATCTTCTTGAATCACAAAACCCTCCCACATTGTGTTGCATGAAAACCATCGCGATAGATATGAAAACATATATATATCGCTTATCACCTTGATTGTTGCGCCATCACCGAGCTTGATGCGGCAGGCGTAAAAGCCTGCCGGTTCGTCAATAATCAGCGTGCCATTTATAATGATGTCCTTTTGCGCAATGCCGAAAGGAAGCGGAAAGCCTAGTCCCGTTCCAGACCACAGAGTTACCGAGTTGGTCCCAGTTCCGATTATTATTGGCGTTGAGCTGAAGTCGTCAAATTTCTGACACAATGTACTGTCGCCAGGTAATTCAATATTATCTGGAACGCTTCGACAATTTGAGTTGATTTGACTTGTTGCATTAGTTTGCCATAGTAGAATTATAAATGCAACGAAGATATGAAAGAGCAACGGTGATATATTTCTACACTTATTGAGCAGGAATGCGAGTTTGCTTATTGGAAAATTCATGATTTATTAGTTTAAATAGACTTTGAGAAATAAACAATGCACTGCAGTATGATCTGAAGACAAGGCAAAAGCATGAATTCCGCATTATAATGCAGAAAAGCGGATGCTTCGGGCCTATGCGCAAATCAAAATTGCAAATCTAATTATGAAGGGGATGGTGGGGTGGGAATAATCGAATTAATTCAAACTACACCTGTAAGGTAGATTTTAAAATTGGTATATGCAATATTTTAACATTTGAAGCTTATTTTTTAGTGAGAAAATAAACAACGTGGTCTTCTTGTGATATGATACAATCGATATTCGAATCATTGTGTGATAGGTCGCATAACACAGATATTGTCCAATTCTTTGTCTCTTAACATACATAGCGACAGTAGGTTGGTCAAGAATGTTCAAAATATTTGTTGCATTTAATGAGGATGGTTCTGTCTTTTATAAGCGTGTTAATGTACTCACGAACAGTGTGCTCCTTCAACACCTGTAGTTCTAATGGATCAAACAAGAAAGGCAAGTCAGAAGGGAAGCACTCTGTGTTTCGAAGCGTATAATGTTTAAGGGATGACCGTGTTAACTTGCTGTAGGATACAATAGATTGATTGCGTGTGCTTTCAATTTGAACTCTCTACAGTAATTTTATGGGTGAGTGAGGGTAAGGGTGACAAGCGAAGGGAGTATCATTTAGGTCTAGTCCCAAAGATTGGATGATCTTGTTTATTGGAGGAAAAATATAATTGACGCATGACGTTATCTTTGCGCGACTTGTCAAAACCCTGATTGGTGTTTTTGATATGCGACTCAAAATCACACTATCTATGAAAAAAAATTGGCATTCTTTTCGGTCAGGAACACACGTTCCCACAGGCATTTGTGGATCGCGTCAATGCAATTGCTCCTAAAGGTATCTCTGCAGAGTTGGCACATATCGATGAGGTATTTCAGGGAAGGTCGTCTGGTTACGCGGTTTTGATTGATCGCATCTCACAAGACGTGGAGTTTTACCGGGCAATGCTCAAGAATGCCGCAATTTCTGGAACGGCCGTGATCAACAACCCCTTCTGGTGGAGTGCCGATGAGAAATTTTTCAACAATGCGCTTTCATTGAGAGTGGGAGTGCCTGTACCGAAGACCTTTCTACTGCCTTCATTTGAGCGTCCCGATGATACTACTGAAGATTCATTTTCAAACCTGAAATTTCCCATGCCGTGGGAAGAGATGGTGGAGGAGCTTGGTGGATTTCCACTCTTTATGAAGCCCTACTCTGGTGGTGGCTGGAAGAGCGTTTACAAAGTGGAGTCATTCGATGAATTATTTGCGGCCTATCACGATACTGCGCAGTTGGTCATGATGCTACAGGAGGCGATTGATTTTACACATTACTTCCGCTGCTATTATCTCGGAGGAGATCGCGTGCATATCATGCCATATGAGCCGCGGAATGCACCACATGAAAGATATATTCTCGGCGATGTGAAGAAGGATAAAAAGATTTGGGACACGGTCCACGAAGGTGTTCTGAAACTCAACCATGGCTTGGGTTATGACTTCAATACTGTCGAGTTTGCCGTGCGCGATGGCATCCCGTATGCAATCGACTTTTGCAATCCGGCACCCGATGCAGATGTGAACTCTGTAGGTGAGAAAAACTTTGAGTGGATTGTGCAGAATGCGGCCGAAATGGCTATAGAGCGTGCGAAGGCCCACAAGGATGGCCAGATGAACTTGCGTTGGGGTACATTCGTCCGCGATTCTGTGAAACAATCAGTTTAGAAGGGTGTTTTCAATCTGTATCTGATGACAATCTCACGTCCATGAGCATACGCGCAGCAATCCTCGATCTGTACAATGGCACCGAGAACCTCGGGATGGCCAGCATTAAGCACCTTGTAGAGGGGAGCGGGATCACGGAGTATGATGTCTACGACGTACGCCTCAAGAATGAAGTACCCGATCTGAGCTATGACGTGTATATTTCGACTGGAGGTCCGGGCAATCCACTGGAGGTAGAAGACGTGTGGGGAGTGCCGTTTTTTAATTTTCTCGATAAGTTGTGGGCGTATAATCACACACATCGTGATCATCCAAAGCACGTCCTCTTTATATGTCACTCGTTTCTTGATGAAGGTAGGCTGTAATCATATCCATCTGTCCGGTTCTTGGGGGTTCTGGATGGATGGATTTGCTCGTCCGATAATATTGGAAGGACTACAAATATATGACAAAAGAATATAGAGAGCTTGATGGAAGCAACAGATTTATAACCCATTCAAACTTAGAGGTATTAGGATTCCAAGCACTTGTTTGAGTGGATATCAAGGAGACTTATAGTTGAATTACGGTCGAATCTGTTTTAAATAACAATTCAGACCAAAATAACGCCCATGATGGGGAGCCCACGGCCACCCGGTGGAACTACAGTTGAATTTGTACAGTTCATTCAACATGATATTCCAGCCCAACCTGACCAAAGCCAATTTTAATTCTCAATTTTGGTAAATGTATTTGATTTTATAATCTTACCATTTCTTGTAATCGTGAGAACATACATCCCAGAGCGTAAATTTGAAATCATTATCTGTGTGATGACATTGGGATTAAATTTATCATCCATAAGAACCTGCCCAATAGTTGATGAAATGAAATATTTGTATTCTCCGGGCAAGTACGAATCACCTACAGCTAAACCCAGATACATATAATCACTAGCAGGATTCGGAAAAAGTCTTACCTCAGCGTGCTCTTTCTCAATTGTCTTTACAGAAGTGGTAGGCACAGAGACGTTTTGCCACTCTCCGCAACCTGGATAAAAGCACCCATTGCTATCCAATTTTATGGCATAAATATTACCCGGAAATGGGTCATCTGGTGTACCGAAATTGGGATCCCTAGATCCACCAGTAAAAACAATATCACCATTTGACAGTTCAACTCCAGCATACAATCTAATACGATCTGAACCGCCTATTGTATCGATAATCTTTCGATCCCAAATTTCATTCCCATTTGCATCTAATTTGACAACGTAGGGGACTCTGTAATGCGGCACACTATCTTCAGCCCATGGCCAATGCTCAGCGATACCGCATCCCAAAACTCCTCCGTCCTGGGTAGCAAAAACATCATACAAGGTAAATTGCCTGTCCCATACTATTCGTTCCCACTCAAGTTCACCATCTGGTTTTAACTTATAAACGACATTCGGGACAATGGCTTTATAAAAAATGGTTGAATCAAAGGGCCAGGTACCTACGTAACCTCCGTCAGGGTGGTCTGCTATTTTGGACCAGCCGCTGTCCCAGTCCCCACTGTATGGCAAAGACGTCTCCCATTCCATAACGCCGGTTGAGGAAAACTTGGCAATGCTCACACGTTGATCGAAATACTCTGCGGGATCATAAGTAGTATATGTAACAACGACACCACCGTCATTATTTGTTTGCAGCTCGGCTTGTATAACTTGGCGTCCTTCTTGTTCAATGGACTTGGTCCATATTGGAGCCAAATCCGCGTCGAGTGCCCTAATCTTAACTGCATACGGGCCATTCACCTCTCTTGTGCCATAAATAACAAATGTCGTAGAGTCATTGGAGTCAATCGCTCCGCCCATACACTCGTCATCATCAGCAACATAATAGTCAAAAATATCAATCAACTCGCCAGAGTCTCTGAAGCTCGCAACGGCACATCTTGATCGGTCTGTGGTATTTATATTCAACAAAACCGAGCCGTTCATTGAGGAAAGCGACTGCAACGCAGATATCTTGACTGTGTCAAAGATGATTCCTTTCCCTGCTAATTCACCGTTGTCCGGATCAATTGAAATAAATCCAACACATGATTTTGAATTGTCTCGACAAAACGTTAGCACATTTAATACAAGGACACTATCTAAAATTTCAATGTATGTTCCAATCTCATTTCCTTCATCCAAACCATACCGGACTACCCAATTGTCTTGAGCTCCCGCAACAAACGTGCATAACCCTAATCCTAATATGATGATCAACCTCTTCAACACTCGTCAATTACGTGATACCAACACAAAGCTAGTTTTAGTTCATTAATACGACAACTTTAACGGTCTTTATAACTCCGGAATTTGTGCTCAATGTCACAAAATAGACACCACTTTCATGAATATTAACAGTTTTCGTGAACTGACCAGTTTGATTTGGTGCTTTAAACTGTTGGTGGATTCTTCCGGTTATATCACTAATGAACACATTGACAATCTCTGCCTCGGTGGTCCAATCTATCGTAAATTCGCCATTGACGGAAGGATTTGGATAGACTTGCAGCTCGAGAGTCCCCTGTTCTAGAATCGAATTCACATTGGATTCTTCTGCCGCAACTAATGGTAGAACTATCATGTTGACAGTGTCACCAGTTTGACATTCGTACCCAGCGCAGAGCGCCAGCAGTGAGCAGGCGTATCCTTTCAATATAGAACTATCCGCGGAGGCTATGGCCATAAGATCTTGGTTTTCTTGAGACGACAGCTTATACAATGTATCAGTTGTTGCAATCTTGATATTGACCGCCATGATTTCTTGAAACCAGATGTCATCTTGAGATATCCTTGGCAAGTTGTTAAGCATAGAATTTGCTCCAGCTGTGTCACCTCTCATGACGCGTAATCCTACAACAGCTCTATCGTAATGAATATCATTTTCTCCAAGAAACAAAGAGTCTACCAGATCTAAATCATCACTCGCCACAGCGCTGGCAACCACATCGTTCAACACAGAGTCTTTGTGATACAAAGCATTTAGATAGGCAAGCCAAAATATGCTATCTGTTGGATTTGCTTCATGTTTTGATTTCGCCTCTGCCAAATCGGTTCTAGCATTGCCAAGGTCTACAATCGTATAGTTTAAATTAGGTACAGGGAGAACACAGCCATCTGTAACATAATCACCTACGGAGGAATACACGAAGTATTTGTTCGCCCCAGGTGGATTTTCGGAAAGATTATTGGTAGGTGTTTCTTCGCACGGTGGGGCACTGTTGTCGTTCACATAGTAATCAAATTTCTCAACATCAAGACCCGTCGAAATAATTGCGTTGATTTCTAGCTTAAAACAATTTCCAGCATCGAAAGAGGGATGGCCAATAATCTCATTTACGACACTACCTTTTCCAGATAATTGTATCGATGGAGCCTTTGAATGGGTGAAAGTGTTTCCTAATATCTCTAGCCTTGAATTTGTATTTGTTACATGCAACGCGTTGATACCAAAAGTACCAAAAGTGTTACATCTTACCTTATTATGTAGACTGCCAGTCGAAACAAGGTGCATGCCCCGCCAGTAATTGGAAAATTCGTTGTAGCCATAAATATCAAACGATGCCTGACCAAAAATCTCCACACCGTAGTAAAATGTAAAGAGGTTTGGACCAACAAGACGACTGTTCTTTATAATAAGCTTACTAATGAAATTTGGAGTAGATGAAGCCGTTATGCCATATTTAACATTATTAAAGTCACAATTATCAATAATTACCGGTTTTTCAGCGCTACTAGGCATTGTAGCACCCATTCTAATTCCATAAGTGGTCACGTTAGTTTCACCCTTGAACAAACAACCTGTTATAAGTCCATCAAAATTTATTCCGCGAATCCCGTAGTCGTGAAGATTAACAAAATCAATATCCTGAATTTCAATTCCGCTGCACTCCCAAATATGTACTCCAACTGATCCGTAATCCGGGTGCAGGTCTGTGGCAGTCATAGTACCAGTGATAAAGTAACTCTTATTAACCCTCTTGTAGCGCATAAACAATGCGCCAATACCACAATCTATGAAATCAGTATTAGACACCATGACAAGGCCTCCATATTTTTCCGGATCGGACCAGGTAAAACCACTCACAGAAAGTCCAACGAAAGCTGCCTTAATCTCAGAATCTCTAAGCCATACAACTCCGGCATCCTGATTAGTAAAGGTATAAGACGTAAGCTGAGCATTCCCAATAGACGGTTGGTCTACCGATGGATTTCCCTCAACAGAAATGCCTCTCCATCTACAATCTTCATATCTAGGTTCAATAGTCGCGTTAGTTACAAATAAACGACCTCCGCGCTTAACTAGAATAGATGTTTTGGGCCCCATAGATAGATGGCAATTTACTTCGAGGGTTGCTCCTGTCTCGACAACAATATTCGAATCAATAAACTTGATGTTATTCCATACTACGTGTGTACCAGCTTGAATGACTAGGCTCGGTATCCAAGATGTACTTGTGCACGATCCCACTGCCATGGCCTTCTTATAACGTCTTGTGTCTTCAAACAAAGCTCCATAATAGGTTATCCATTGAGAAAACGTCATAGCAGTTTGAGTAATATAGCTCATAACATTGTTGCTCTCATTTAGGTCACACGGAGCTGTGCCACTGCCGCAATCATCCGGCAAAGTAATACCTGTACCAACTCCACATTCGTCATACGGATCCATGTCGGTACATCTGTTCCCTTGAGCGAAAGAGTGGCAAAGTCCAACATGGTGCCCTACCTCATGTAATAAAACATGCCCAGCACCGAATATTTCGGCGGCTGTCTTGCCTTGAATATACACAGCTTCATGCACGTTTTTCAGGTCTATATCGCCATTACCATTGTCCTGGCCGGAAAATCCATTCGATGAGTCATCAAATAAAACGATGTTAAAGGCATTATCGTCATTGAAAGCAGTAGGCATGGATTGGTGAATTTGTATCGCATCACATGGGTCGCTAGGGTCCTCAGCAAAAATAAACCGAATTTTTGTGTCGCCGAGATCATCTGACGAGGTTGCTGGAATATTCTCATCTGGATCGGCAAGTACACCATTAAGTCCATTAAGTATGGATTGAGCATAATCAGGCGCATAATAAGCGGCATTTTCGTCAGTGCACTGAAAATTGAATGTCTCGGTTTGTCCGTTGACAACATAACTTTGCTCGACAAAATGGAACTTAGCATTTATGTATATCGTCTGCATGTCCTGCATATCACTAGCTTGGAATCCACTCATGCATGGTAAGTCTACACCACAATCTTGAGCTCGAATTTGATTTACTGCAAAAAAGCTTAGTGTCGACACTAGAAAGACAGCCGCAAAATTGAGTGCATAAAAATTGGACTGGAGACGGCATTTACATTTTTGAAGTTGCATATGTTGAGATTTTATTTATTTTCACTAAATCAGTTTTGACAAACTCGATGTCACAATTCACAATTAAATTATTTAGCATATTATTTAGTGCAATAAATCATTTTTGATGATTGCAACTGGCTAGTGTTAGATGTAGATATATCGGATTCAATTATTCTGATCTGATCAGATATATTGGATCCTATTTGAGTTTCTGAAAACGTGTTATTGAATTTTAGATGGATATTATATATTCAAAACAATAACACGTTGTTATTAATAACGCAATTATCAGACCCAAATATGTGCCGTAATATTCACTTTATCTCAATGTAAATTTAACGCTAAAACAAAGGGACTACTTGGTTGAGTTTAATAACATACAAATTGATGCTACAAAGCATAATAATAGTGTATAAAATTATTATTGAAGTCGCTGTATGTATTCGATGTAAAGACTTCTTTTGACTTGTAGCCACAGTAGATTGCAGGTCGTGTGGCATAATTTGAAAAAAATGCAAATGGAAAGGCCACTCGAAAATAGAAGCCTTTTGGCATTCAAAAATATGCCACTAGTCGTCGTATAATGGTAAGTATGAATTTAATCAATGTCATACATGACGAAAATCATCAAGACAATTTTATTAGCCCATGGATTCCTATACCGAAAACCCCTATTCATCTGTCCAAGACCTCCTTGTCCTCCTAAATTAACTAACATTACTAATAATTAAAATCTACCATTATAGAAGTACAAATCCTTAATCAACAACCAGCATTAATCGATCAGAAACCATTTGTCGAAGCCAACACAGTTCCGGTTAGTTTACAGGAACTGACAGCTGATCATATCATCCCGGTTTTTACGAGAAACAACCAGCCATTAATAAGTCAGGCACAGTTTATTGATTTAACAAGGGATATGTTAACCGATTTAAACGGGTCATCCTTCTCATTGCCAGAAATTAGAGTATCTCATCCCATTTAAGGGAGAATTCCGTCTGCCAAACACAAAAAAGCAGCAGAACTGAAGCCATGTTCCTTAAACGTATTGACGTAGTTGTTGACCGTATTGCGACTTACTCCGAGCGCAGCGGCGATATGCCTGTTGCTCTGCTTCTTTTGCTTTAACTGGATGAGTTGTCTGAGTTCCATAACATCGATTCTTTGTCCTGCCATATCGTTTTGCTGGCAAGTGTAATCTGCTTTATGGAAAGTGGCTCAATGACCTCCGAAATGGATCACATCACATCATTGTGAGTGGCACAGTGATCTCCGAAATGAAATGGTTCAGTTCATGTCAGAGCGGCACAATGACCTCCGATATGACTGGCACAGTATGGAGCGAAATGGGTGGCGCAATGATGTCCGAAATATGCACTGTCCGTTCTAACCAACCAGCTATCATAGCTGATCAGATCGTTGGAATCATAAATTCTCCAACCACCACACATAAGCAAATCTCCGTTGGGTAACTCCTCTATATCACTAAAGGTTTTACCGGCAAAATTTCCAAAACGGTCATATCCAATGATCGGGCGCTCCCAAAGCATTTCACCGGTTTTTGAGTCCATCCTGAAGACGAAGCCTCCGTAGTAGCGTTCTTCTCCGTCCTCTGGATCCCAGGGCCATGCAATCTCCCCACATCCGAGAATATCTCCGTTTACTGCCTGACCAAGGTGACGCAAAGTTTTTTTCCCATATGGATTGTGTACATCATCATATACCCATCTAACTTCCCCTTGTTGCGTAACACCAAAACCCACTACAACGTAGTATTGTTCATATGCTGTGATCGATCTGGCAGCAATAACGACTACGCTATCGGGAGGGCCAAAAGAGGCGTGATCCAGGCTATCAAGGTTGTGATCTAAAACGAGCACATCCAGAAGAGCTTCTGATCCGTACCCTCGACTGCCACAGACAATAATTTTTTCGCCATCCTGATAAATCATGTCTTTGTCTCCCTCGTCCATCCAGGAAAAGGTTCTTTTTTTCAAGATGACTCCGTTACTACTTATTTTAACCACTGACATGCATTCCCCATCGCATCCATGGGCCGATATGGCAAATACTGTGTCATGGTCTGCTATCATATTCTTGTAGATATCGCCACCCCCATCAGCTATGTCATGTGTGGTGGAGTATGTTTGGGCTAGCAGCGAAACGGTACCTGTCAAGAGGTAAGCAATTGTGACAATGGCTACGCTGGCATGTGACAAGCCACGACTGAGTCTGGACTCATATTTCATGAGCACAACCCTATTGAACATGAACTCTATCCTTGATCTCATACTGATTGATCATCTTAACCTGAAAGACAACGTCGTCCGTAATGTCGTAATTCCACTACAGAATGTGAATGCCCCACATCATATCAGTGCCGCAATACTTTCCTTTTTATAATTCCCGCATTCCCTTATCTTTGCCGGACTTTTCAAAATCCTTATGGGGGCCTCTGCTACATGGCTCAAAATCACACTATCTATGAAAAAAATAGGCATTCTTTTCGGTCAGGAGCGCACATTCCCACAGGCATTTGTGGATCGTGTCAATGCGATCGCTCCAAAAGGCATATCAGCTGAACTGGCACATATCGATGAGGTATTTCAGGGAAGGTCGACTGGTTACGCAGTATTGATCGATCGCATATCGCAAGACGTGGAGTTTTACCGCGCAATGCTCAAGAATGCGGCGATTTCAGGGACGGCCGTGATCAACAACCCATTCTGGTGGAGTGCTGATGAGAAATTTTTCAATAATGCGCTTTCATTGAGTGTAGGAGTGCCTGTGCCGAAGACCTTTCTCCTGCCTTCGTTTGAGCGCCCTGATGATACAACTGAAGATTCATTTTCGAACCTGAAATTTCCGATGCCGTGGGAAGAGATGGTGGAGGAACTTGGTGGATTTCCGCTCTACATGAAGCCCTATTCTGGTGGTGGCTGGAAGAGCGTGTATAAAGTAGAGTCATTCGATGAATTGTTTGCAGCGTATCACGACACAGCGCAATTGGTCATGATGCTGCAGGAGGCAATCGATTTTACGCATTACTTCCGCTGCTATTATCTCGGAGGAGATCGCGTGCATATCATGCCTTATGAGCCTCGGAATGCTCCACATGAAAGATACATTCTCGATGATGTACAAAAGGACAAGAAAATTTGGGACACGGTCCACGAAGGTGTCCTGAAACTCAACCATGGCTTGGGTTATGACTTCAATACTGTTGAGTTTGCCGTGCGTGATGGTATCCCGTATGCGATCGACTTTTGCAATCCGGCACCCGATGCAGATGTGAACTCTGTAGGTGAGGAAAACTTTGAGTGGATTGTGAAGAATGCGGCCGATATGGCAATCGAGCGCGCGAAGGCCCACAAGGATGGTCAGATGAATTTGCGATGGGGCACATTCGTCCGTGATTCAGTGAAACAATCAGTATAGCAAGGGTGTTTTCAATCTGTATCTGATGAATATCCCACATCCATGAGCATACGCGCAGCAATCCTCGATCTATACAATGGCACCGAGAACCTCGGGATGGCCAGCATCAAACGTCTCGTAGAAGAGAGCGGGATCACTGAATATGATGTCTACGACGTGCGCCTCAAGAATGAAGTTCCCGATCTGAGCTATGACGTGTATATCTCGACAGGAGGCCCGGGCAATCCATTGGAGGTGGAGGAAGAATGGGGAGTGCCGTTTTTTAATTTTCTCGATAAGCTGTGGGCGTATAATCACAAGTATAGTGATCAACCAAAGCACGTCCTGTTTATATGTCACTCGTTTCAAATGGCCTGTCATCATTTTGGAGTCGGTAAAATCACTAAACGCAAATCGCAGTCGTTTGGAGTTTTTCCGGTACATAAGACAGATGCCGGCAAAACGGATGTACTTCTTGGCAGATTACAAGACCCGTTCTACGTAGCGGACTTCAGGTTATATCAGCTGTTGCAGCCTGATTACGCGCGGTTGAAGAAAATGGGTGCAGAAATACTGGCACTCGAAAAGATCAGACCCCACGTACCCCTCGAACGCGCCATCATGGCAGTGCGCTTTTCAGATGCTTGCCTGGGAGTACAGTTTCATCCCGAAGCGGCAGCGGCAGGTATGATCGAGCACTTTTACAAGAAGGCTGTCCACGAGAAGGTCCTCGAGCTCAAAGGCGAGGAGAAATTCTCCAAAATGATCGAAGATCTGGGTGATCCGCAAAAACTGGAGCAGACCTATATGACCGTTATTCCACTCTTTCTCAGGAATGCCATTGAAAAAGTGCAGCAGACCAGTGAGGCATTTGTAACTTAAGCCCTGAGTTCACATCATTTTACCTGTCTCTTATTTGGTCAAGTGTCATTATGATTGAGAGTATTCGAAAAGCCTACAACGCAAGTTTTACTGAGTCGCACTACGCGGAATTTCTGGACTATATCTCGGCGCAATACAATCATCGGCCATCTTTCCGGATTGCGGAAACACCTGTTTTTATTCCAAGGGCTCTTGGCCAGCATCTGTTTCAGGCATGTGAGGATATTGCCGATTTGATCTGTGCGCCAAACTTTAAAGAGCTTACTCAAGGTTCAATTGACGATATATTCTCTGTTTCGAAGGAAAGTGATCGCACGCTGTTTCTTCAAATGGATTTTGGAATCACCCGCAATGAAGAAGGAGAATTATTTCCTCAACTGATCGAAGTGCAGGGCTTTCCGTCTTTGTATTTCTATCAGGATATGGTTGCCAATGCGTATAGGAAATTTTTCCATTTGCCTGAAGATCTGTCGCATTTGTTCGGTGGCCTAAACTCAGAGTCCTACATCGAATTATTGAGAAAGTCTATTATTGGAGACACGGATCCAAAGCAGGTCGTATTACTAGAGATCGAACCTCATACACAGGTCACTCAAATTGATTTCCTGGGAGCAAGACATCATTTGGGACTTAAGATCGCATGCATCTCTGATCTGAAGAAAGATGGTGCAAAAGTGTTCTACGTCGATGATGATGGAAAGCGAGTTGATGTCAAGCGCATTTTCAACCGCGTGATTTTTGACGAACTCATGCAAAGAAATGACATCAGGCGAGAATTCAGATTCAAGCACGAGCATGATGTGCGGTGGGTCGGGCATCCAAATTGGTTTTACAGGATAAGCAAATACACACTGCCTTTTATTCACTCCAAATATTCACCGGAAACCAGGTTCGTGAGCGATCTTAAAGAAATACCTGAGGACTTGCAGAATTATGTCCTTAAGCCACTTTATTCTTTTGCCGGAGCGGGGGTGATTTTAAATACAACAAGGCGTGATCTCGAGTCGCTTGCAAAGCCTGAAGATTACATCTTGCAGAAAAGAGTCAATTATATCCCTATCGTTGAGACTCCTGACGGAAATGCCAAGTGCGAGGTGCGTATGCTCATGCTGTGGGAGAAGGGTCATGCACGTCCACGGATCATAAATAATTTGGCCCGTCTCAGCAAAGGGGAGATGATCGGGGTGAAGTACAATTTAAATAAGACCTGGGTAGGGGGGAGTGTGGCGTTTTTTGAAGGGGTGTAGGATAGGGTTTAGTTGATCTGTCGCAGGTGTTTTTTTGCCACTAATTGCACGAATTTTCACTAATATATTCGTGTTTCAAATCCTAGTTCATACGTCAGATATCAGAAATCTCTAAAGGAGTCCTTGGGACATTCCTCAATGATTCATTTATTAAGCACTAATAGCACTAATAGCACTAATAGCACTAATAGCACGAATTTTCATCGATTAGTATGTGAATCTTTGATGGCATGAATGATGAAATCCGTGAATATCCGTCAAATCCGCGTCAT
>QMOR01000016.1 GCA_003648285.1 Bacteroidota bacterium | reverse complement strand
TTCATCCAACGTTTCACGAGTTGATCCTCAACAGAGTGGTATGAAATCACCACCAGTCTGCCTTCAGGCTTCAAGCAATCTGTAGACGCGCTCAAAAAATCTTTAAGCGCATCGACCTCATGATTGACTTCAATCCGCAGGGACTGAAAGACCTGTGCGAGGTACTTGGCTCGCGAGCCACGGATACAAGAGCCAATCACATCTAAAAAGCCTGCGATGGTATCTATGCGTCGTTGCCTCCGCTCGGTCACAATATGTGCTGCCAGAGTTTTCGCATTTCTCACCTGACCATAATCACTAAACAGCCTGACCAGATCATTTTCAGAATAACTACTGATAATGTCTGCAGCCCTGAATGACTGCCGTTGGTTCATTCGCATGTCAAGTGCATGATCTTCTCTGTACGAAAATCCTCGCTCCGGATTGTCAAACTGCCAGGAAGACACGCCAAGGTCAGCCAATATTCCATCCACTTTCCCGACATCGTAGTATGTCAGATACTCTCTGAGAAAGCGAAAATTACCTGCGACAAATGTCAGCCTGCTATCAGGCACCACATTTACCCTTGCATCTTCATCCTGGTCAAAAGCAAACAGATGACCTTTGTCATCAAGCTTTGATAATATCAATCTGGAATGCCCACCTCCCCCGTACGTGACATCGAGATAGATGCCTGACGGGTTGATTTTGAGACCTTCCACACTTTCGGCCAACAATACCGGCTGATGATAATCCATCAATCCTCTTGCTGCTGCACCGAACCTCCAAACACTTCAGCTGCCAGGTCTGAAAACTCTTCAGGCTCAGTACTCAGCATTGCTGCATAGCGCTCTTTGGACCATATTTCAATCTGTTCGTGATAAGCGAACAACACTATCTCCTTGCCTAAACTGGCATACTCATTGAGACTTTTTGGAATCAATAAGCGTTCAGCCCCATCCGTACTTACCGGCGAGGCTCCTCTATAGAAATACCTGACAAACTGACGATTCTTGGGAATGTAAATATTGAGCTGGTTTACCTCCAGTGTCTTCTTCTCCCACACTTCCTTTGGATATAGCATGAGGCACTTTTCAAATCCGCGATTGATCACAAATGACAATGAATCAGTAGCACTTAGCTGCCTGATCAGACCCGCGGGAAGCTTTACTCTCCCCTTGGCATCCATTTTACATTCGTATTCGCCGGTTAGTTGAAACATTCTACACTCTCAAGTCGGTTGTCAATCAAATGTAAAGCAATTACCCACAATTTGACACTTTATGACACTTTTTGACCCACTATTCCCTCAAAAATCACCCCAGGCGGGGCGCATGTCATCAAATAAGTGATAATGTGCACGCGAAATGGTGTAATTGCGCGCTCATTCTACTGGTTGGCGAATCTAATATATGAAATATTTGTAATATGAAGAAGCCTGATAAAAAGGCACTAACAAATTAAGAAAGATCAGATATGATTAATTGAAGGGCCTTACTTGAAAAAGCTATCCCACTTGAGTCGCAGGACGCCAAAAATCGCTTCGTTGATGATACTTCCACTCATTTTGGATTCACCTTCCTCACGATCGACAAAGGTAATAGGCACCTCCACCAGCCGGAATCCGGCCAGTTGTGATTTGAATTTCATCTCAATTTGAAATGCATAACCTACAAACTCGATGCCGTCCAGGTCGAGCGCTTCCAGAACAGCTCTGGAATAACATACGAAGCCCGCGGTAGGATCCTTCACGGGCATACCGGTGATCATACGCACATAGACTGATGCGCCTATTGAAAGGAATCTGCGATCGAAAGACCAGTTCTTGACATCACCTCCTGGTACATACCGGGAACCAATAGAGAGGTCTCCCCCACCTTGAGTGCAGGCTGACAGTAATCTGCCGAGGTCATCTGGATTGTGGCTAAAGTCAGCATCCATCTCGAAGAAGTAGGAGTAATCTTTATTCAAGCCCCATTTAAACCCGGCAATGTACGCTGTACCCAGGCCCATTTTACCTGCTCTCTCAAGGAGGTGCAGCTCGTTTTGAAATTCTTCTTGTAGATTCCTGACGATCTCCCCAGTACCATCAGGTGAGCCATCGTCTACCACCAACACGTGAAAATTTCCCTCAAGGGATAACACCTTGCGGACCATCCGCTCGATATTCTCGCGCTCATTGTATGTAGGAATTATGACAAGGCTTATGGCCACGCTCAGAGGATCTTGTGAAAAATGAAGCGCTAAAGATATACTAATTGATATATCGCTCCAAAGCTATTTTGCAAAGATGACAGGAAATGAAACCGGATCTGCCTCGTGCATCATCTGATACACGGTTTCAACAATATCATCGGACACTGGCTTTGTAAAATAATCACCATCTGATCCGTATGGGCTTCGGTGATCGGGACCGGTCACACATTTTGGAGCAGAATCGAGCAGATCATAACCATGTTGCCCTTCCAGCACCTGACTCATCATATAGGCGCTCGCACCTCCCGGCAGGTCTTCATCTACAAATAAGACGCGAGACGTTTTCTTTAATGACTGTGCAATAACGCCTTCCAGATCAAACGGAATAAGCGTTTGGACATCGATGACCTCAACACTTATTTCAAGCTCGTCCAGAACAGATGCAGCGGCCACAATCTCATGCAACACCGATCCGTACGAAACTATGGTGACATCAACTCCCTCTCGCAGTACATCTGGTACGCCAAGTGGTATGGTATATTCGCCTATGTTGTCCGGTAGAAGTTCCTTCTTGCGATAGCCATTCAGGCATTCGATGACAATCCCGGGATCGTTGCTCTGCAATAGAGTATTGTACATTCCTGCGGCCTGCACCATATTTCTGGGCACACATATATACAATCCCCTAAGCGAATTGAGTACCAACCCCAGAGGTGATCCACTGTGCCAGATTCCTTCGAGGCGATGGCCCCGTGTGCGAATAATGGCTGGTGCCTGTTGTATTCCATTGGAGCGATACCGCAGGGTAGCCAGGTCATCGGAGAGTGGCGCCAGGCCATACATCAGATAATCCAGATATTGGATCTCCGCAATAGGACGCAAACCACGCATCGCCATACCTATCGCCTGACCCATAATCGTCCATTCCCTTATTCCTGTATCGAATACCCTCTCTACACCATATTTTTCCTGCAGTCCGGACAAGCCTTGATTTACATCACCGATCTGACCTACATCCTCACCAAATGCCACAATCTTCGGGTTGCGCTCAAATGCTTTATCAAAAAAGGTGTTTAATATCTGGTATCCGTTTAGCGTTCTTTGCTCTGCATGATATACCGGTGGGACGACAGGTACACGCAGGGCAGAATACTGATCGTTGCTATATAGTAACGTGTTATATCTTGATGTACCAGTTTCCATGGCATTGTCGAGCCAACTTGTGAGCTCTTGCAAGGCACCATCATCTGCGAGATGCATACATTTATGATGCAATTTTCTTCCAGAAGACACAATTTCACCAAAATGCGGTTCGATCATCTTTTCCAGTTGCTCACGCAATACGGCAATTTCCGGATCAATTGCATTGTAAGCGGCTAATTTGTCGAATATCCTGAGCAATTCCTGCCGTTTGAGCTCTGACGGGTCGTTGAACTGTTTCCACGCCCTGATTTTCGCTTCCCGAACGTGTGTTCTGGCCTTGCTACGGATTGACTCCAATTGCTCAGAAGTGGCTACACCAGAATCAACCATCCACTGGCCCATAATGAGAATGCAATCGCTACTCTCCTCCCATGCCAGTCTATCCTTTGACTTGTATCTCTCATGCGAGCCCGAGGTCGAATGGCCTTGTGGTTGTGTGCATTCCTCAATATGAAAGAGGGCGGGGATATGTGTTTTACGCACACGTTGAATACCTCGATCATACATTGCGCAAAGCCCCGGATAATCCCAGGCTTTCGCAGTATAAATATCTACTCCCGGGCCACTTTCGTCAGATAAGAAGCCCGCCATTGCTTTTGAGATACTGCTCTTGACAGTCTGCAGCTCACGTGGGACAGAGATTCCATATCCGTCGTCCCAAACCGAAACGGCGAGTGGTACTTGCTGTACCGCAGCGGCATTCATTGTCTCCCAATATGCCCCTTCAGAAGTACTGGCATCGCCAATCGTACAGAAGCATATTTCATTTCCGTTGTCTGAAAAACGTTTAAACTCCTTTTTATTACCAACCTCTCGGAAGTATTTCGAAGCCAGGGCCAGGCCCAGTGCACGGCCCATCTGTCCGGCCGTAGGAGATATATCTGATGAGATATTGTATTGTTTTCGCTGATTGACCCAGTTTCCATCAGTATCGACCGTCTTCGAGGCGAAGTGCGCATTCATTTGGCGACCACCTGACCAGGGATCATTTTCAGTATCTGCATAGAGTTGTGCAAAGTACTCTTCAACAGTGGCTATTCCGAGAGCAAACATCATGGTCTGATCCCGATAGTATCCCGCACGCCAATCTCCTTTCTTCCATGTACGGGCCAGTGCTACTTGTGGCACTTCTTTGCCATCACCCAGAATACCAAATTTCGCTTTCCCACTCAAAACCTCCCTTCTGCCCAGGAGGCTCACTTCACGACTCACACAACATATCCAATAATCCTGAACAACAGACTCCCGAAAATTATCCTGATCGTCTTTATCATCGAGGCGGTATTGAAGAAGTGTGTCAAATTCAGGCATTCAGATTCTGTTTTCATGACGCAAAACGAGCCCACAAAAGTACAAAATCTGACCGTGATTTTATAGGGTTGAGTGACTATTGCAGCATGTCAGCGGTATGTCACACTGATTGCACACCATGCGCACACCATAGTGCGCATTGTTAACGAGAAGATAATGTTTCCAACATGTGTGGCCTTTTAATGATGCCGAATTATATTTACATTTGAGGTAGAATCTATGAATATAAAAATCCGAATATGAAACACTTACTAACTCTTGCAGTTTTCAGCCTGCTCACCATCAGTATGTATGGTCAGGCTAATGAGAAAGCAACCGATGAAACTGAAAAACCGACTCCAACGTCCGTTCAGGGACCTATCATGACCCTTGAGTCCCTGACTGTGAATTACGGAGATATCAAGCAAGGATCTGATCCTCTTCGCACAGTTTCTTTTACGAATACAGGAACTGAGCCATTGGTTATTTCCAATGCAAAGGGTAGTTGTGGTTGTACAGTTCCGACATGGCCGCGCGAGCCAATCGCTCCCGGTGAGTCTGCAGTCATTGAAATTCGCTATGACACTAAACGTTTGGGCGGTATCAACAAAACTGTGAAACTGACTACAAACGATGAGACTGGAACGTATGTCCTTCGTGTGAAAGGGAATATCACAGCAAAGACAGAAGAGAAAGGACTTCCTGAAAAGGAAGGTATCTTTGGCGAACCAGATAACTGATTGAAAATAGTAATATCACACCCCGGTACTCGTGCCGGGGTTTTTTTATGCCGTTTCAATTCTGAAATGCCTCCAGCACCTGCAGTCTGACTTTGTTCAAATGTCTGGCATACTTTCAAGGTGTACTTTGCAGACGTACTTTGCAAACGTGTTTTGCATACGTACTTTTCAGTCCTTAAAACCACATTTCATGCTGACATTGCTCGCGCCTTCAAAATCTCTCGACTTTTCGAAAACTGATATCAAGGAGGCCTCACTACCGCGACTCCTGGATGACACCATGCCGCTTGTGAAAATCATGCAAAAAATGTCTGCCAAAAAGCTCGGAGCACTCATGTCAATGAGCGATGTGCTCACGAAGTTGAATAAAGAACGATATATGGAGTTCTCAAATGCACACACTGAGGGGAACTCTAAGCAGGCCATCCTCTCATTCAAAGGTGGTGTGTACTTGGGCCTGGATGCAGAGACCATGAGTGTGGCCGATCTTCTGTGGGCACAGAATCATGTCAGAATCCTGTCCGGATTATATGGGGTGCTTCGCCCAACTGACCTCATGCAACCGTACAGGCTCGAAATGGGAACCGGGCTTACAACCAAAAGTGGGAAGAGTCTATACGCCTGGTGGGGCGAGAAGATCACCGACCTGCTTAACGAGGACCTCTCAAAACACAGTTTGGGGATCGTATTCAACCTGGCATCGCAGGAGTATAGCAAATCGGTAAAAATGGCAAAACTCGAAGCAGAGGTTTACAGCGCCAATTTTTTTGAACGCCGTAATGGTGAGTACAAGTTTATTTCCTTTACAGCAAAAAAAGCACGTGGTTTGCTTTGTAGATATATTATTGACAACCGGATCGACAAACCGGAAGATGTGAAGGATTTCACCATCGATGGATTCAAATATCTCAAGAAACTTTCCAGTGAGCGCGAATTTATCTTTGTAAAAAAAGGCTAGTGTGAATAACCCTATCTTTTCCTTTTGATTATGCAATCTGATTAATTTGGCATTATGTTGCGTTTTATACTAAGTACAATTGCTTGTGTCGGTCTGGTGTGGGTATTCAACTCTCCATTAAAGACTGGCGCGACAACACTTCCACCTCTGGGCAAATTCTTCTCTCCTTCTCATGGATTTTGGGTCAATGCCGAGAAAGATAAATACCTCAACACCGCTTTGCGTTCAAGCGATGTAAATGAGCACATTGAAATCGCATTTGACGACCGATTGATCCCCCATATTTTTGCTTCAAATGACCACGACCTTTATTTTGCACAGGGCTATGTCACCGCAATGCACAGATTGTGGCAACTCGATATCTCCAGCAGGGCTGCTGCAGGACGTCTGTCTGAGATAATGGGTAAATCCCTACTGAATTACGACAAAAAACAAAGACGGCGCGGCATGACGTTTGGTGCGGAAAACACCTTGGAGTCGTGGCAGAGAGATGCTGAAAGCATGATGATGCTGGAGGCATATGCGGCGGGTATCAATGCGTATATATCGCGACTAAAGCCCAGAGATTATCCTCTCGAATTTAAACTCATAAACTACCAACCGGAAGAATGGTCTGTATATAAAAGTGCCCTGTTTGTCAAGTCAATGTGCGTCACGCTAAACTCGCGTGAATACGACCTGGAGTTTTCAACCATGCTCGAAATGCTCGGTCAGGAGAAGTTTGATTTCCTGTTTCCCGAATTCAATCCCGACTCGGACCCTATCATCCCACCTGGTACGAAATGGGAATTTGATCCTGTGATTGCCGAAAGCACAACTTCGCCTGCGATCCCGGTGACGCATGGGATCGGGAAGCGCGCAGGTTTTGAAGAGGAGTACTATGTCGGTAGTAATAACTGGGCAGTCTCAGGTGAAAAGACGGCATCTGGCAATCCGATTCTGTGCAATGATCCACACCTAAGCCTGTCCCTGCCATCCATTTGGTATGAGCTGCATATGAATTCACCGGAACAAAACTGCTACGGGGTATCACTGCCTGGTATGCCGTGTATTATTTCAGGGTTTAATGAGGATGCTGCGTGGGGCATGACGAATGTCGGTCAGGATGTGCTCGACTGGTATCAAATAGACTGGGCAAATGACGAAAAGACAAAATATCACCTGGACGGTGAGGTATTGGACGTGACCTACAGATATGAAAAAATTGAGATTGCTTCAGGTGACGCCATCGTGGATACCGTTGTATACACTAAGTGGGGGCCGGTCATGCCAGAGGGGTCGCACGAAGGTCTGGCCATGCGCTGGATTGCGCACGACGGAGGTCCATTTTCCGATGCGATGACATTTCGTGCCCTCGACAAGTCAAAAAATGTGCATGAATTTCTCGCGGCGATGGACCAGTATCACGCACCTGCTCAGAATTTTGTATTTGCCGACAAAGGCAACAATATAGCCCTCCGAATTGGAGGGTCACTCCCACTCCGCGCTAAAGGTCAGGGGCGGTTTATAAGCGATGGATCAAAATCTGCCAATGGATGGAATCGCACCATTCCGCCCGCACACAACCCTGTGACGATCAATCCCGAAAGAGGATTTGTCTCCAGTGCAAATCAGCGGACCACCGATGATACCTACCCATATTATTACACAGGAGGCAGGTATTTTGAAGATTATAGGGGTGCTACGCTCAATCGTTATTTGTCATCGATGCATGACATTACGCGCAATGATATGCAGCAGCTCCAACAAAGCGGGTTTAGCATGAAGGCCGAACAAATTCTTCCGGCTATGCTGGATGCAATAGCGGATGCAACCCTGACAAGTGAAGAACAAACGATCGTGGATGGTTTGCTGCAATGGGATTATGACTATGACCACACGAGAATTGAGCCTCTGTACTTTGAATTGTGGTATCAACATTTGTATTACAAAACCTGGGATGAGTTTGATGACATTCCCGATACGATCGCCTATACCATGCCAGAGTCATGGAGGCTGATCGACCTGGCATTAAATGCCCCGGATACGACGGTCTTTGACCTTGTCACGACAGATGAGAAGGAGTCATTTGATGACATCGTGCTATTGAGTTTACAAGAAGCTACCGAGGAGCTCGAAAGCCTCGAACCCAAAGCATCAAGTTGGGGTGCATACAGAACAACCACCATTCAGCACCTCGCCAACCTGCCGGGAATGAGTGTCAAACTGAATAACACGTCAGGTCATGGTGATGCGCTCAATGCGATCAGTACACGCAATGGACCATCCTGGCGCATGATTGTCGAGCTCAACGACCCGGTCGAAGCACATGTCGTGTACCGGGTGGGCAGTCCGGCAATCCCGGATCGAGGCATTATGATGATTTAATCGATGATTGGGCAACTGGTAAATACCACAAGGTGCAGTTTACAAACAGGGCTGAGGACATCAGGGCATTGTACACATTGTCGATCGAAAAGAAGGGAAAATGAAATTGATATTAACGCTGATCACGATAGGTATTCTCTCTTATTTTGCACAGAGTCTAGGCCCCTGGTGGACAGGTGTCCCCGTTGCCTTTCTCGTAGCGGCCATCGTACAACTCAAACCGGGGACAGCTTTCCTGGCGGGATTTATCGGCCTCGGCCTCGCATGGGGTGTAGCTGCCGGTATTGCAGATTTTGAAAACAGCGGAATCCTCAGTGCCCGTATTGGTGAAATGCTAGGTGGACTCCCGGGTTGGTCTCTCGTTCCTGTCACTGCATTGTTCGGAGCAGTGTTAGGTGGATTAGGCGCGTTGAGTGGTGCATCAGGAATGAAATTGATCATCGACAAATAATCTGTCAATCCGCAGGTATTCGTTCATTAAAAAAAGATCACAAGCAATCGAATCAATTCGGACAGTTTCGGCGTTATTACAGATGATAGTATTCGAATTCAAAGATTATGGAGGATTGGAGGTATAATAAAGCCAGGCGTCGTGTCAAAAAGGTAAAGGGTTTTTACGTGCACTTGAGCAGCTGGCTCATCTTCACTGTCTTTTTCCTGTTCATGAATTTCTCCGGCGGCAGGTCTTCATTCAGAACAATATTCCCGCTTTTTCCAGTATTAGCATGGGGTGTAGGGGTCTTATTTCATGCCATTGGCGTATTTGGCATTCCCGGATTGGGTAAAGATTGGGAAGACAGAATGATTGATCGCGAAATGGATCGCATTGATCGCGAAGATCAGTTGGAAGACTGGCACCCGGATAGTGACGCCCTGGATTCTCCGTCATCGCATGAGTACACAGAAGAAGAACCACCTCTCAGACTAAAAAAGCTGCGCAAAGATCCAAGGGATTCTGACTTCGTATAAAATCTGTCTCACTATCCACCGGCATTATCAGGCACTGTATTTGCACATTATCACAGGATCATCACGGCTCTTCGCCTGATAAAGACGCAATTGCGTAAAAATGTCTGTAGAGAAAAAAAACGAGCTGTCTCATAAGGAACGCATCCATGAGATCATCTTTGAGGCCGATACCCCTGCTGGGAAGGCCTTTGATGTGGCCTTGCTGATCGCTATTCTGCTGAGTGTTGTAGTCGTCATGCTTGAGACGACGCACAGTGTAGCTGATAAAATCGGTGGCTTCCTTCACACAGCCGAGTGGATTCTCACGATCTTTTTTACAATTGAGTACGCATTGCGTCTGTACTGCGTCAGAAAGCCAATAAAATATGCGACCAGTTTTTTTGGTGTCGTAGACCTTCTGGCCATTCTTCCGACATATATCAGTCTCTTTCTTGCAGGCGCTCAGGCCCTTTTGGTCATTCGGATACTTAGGCTTCTGCGGGTATTCCGAATTTTCAAACTTGTCAATTACATGCGCCAGGGTAAGGTGATCTTGTCAGCAATGCGCAACAGCGGGCCCAAAATAGCCGTATTCATTCTGTTTGTTCTTCTTCTCGTTACGATTTTTGGGTCAATCATGTATTTGGTTGAGGGAGGTACGAATCCGGGTTACGACAGTATTCCCAGATCAATCTACTGGGCGATCGTGACACTTACAACCGTTGGATATGGCGATATCTCACCGGTCACCAGTTTTGGACAATTCATTGCAGCATGTATCATGATACTCGGTTACTCTATTATCGCCGTACCAACCGGAATAGTCACAGCAGAATTGACGCGAAGGATTTACGATGGTCAATCTGAAAGTCTTGAATCCTGCCGCGGATGCGGTGGCGAGGGCCATCTTGATGGAGCTCAGTTTTGCCACCACTGCGGTGAAAAACTTGACCATTGATCAGGTCTCCCCTTTCGGAATACGTGTTACGGGCATGAGCCGTTTGACACTATACTTACCACTTGGATTTATCATCAGGAGTAACACACCACCTGCGATTGCAAGGTTTTTGGCAAAAATCAACGCCTCAATTCTCATTTCGGGAGTGGGATAGTTCCAAAATGAGTGTGCAATAAAGGTGACAGGTACCCAATAAGCAAGTATGAGGAATCCACCGAGTCCCATCCTATAGCCAAGCAGGATAAGGATACCACCAATCAACAAAATCACAATGGAAATGACCAGCAGGATGTCCTGTTGCCATAAAATATTGAACTCAGACATCTTTGCCTTGGTCTCCTGAAAAAATATCATCGAATCCGTAGCCTCATAGATAAAAATTGCGGCAATCAGGATTCGCGCTATCAGGTCGGTGATGTTTTTCATATTACTGCACTTGCGCTTTGAGGTATTCCGCAAGGGAATGTGCCACGCGCATACCGTCTACAGCAGCAGAAACTATGCCACCTGCAAATCCTGCACCTTCTCCGGATGGAAACAGCCCCTCCACCTGCGGATGCATCAGTGTTTCCCCGTCTCGTGGTATGCGCACAGGTGAACTCGTCCTGCTCTCGGTGGCAATGACCACTGCCTCATTTGTCAAATACCCCTTCATTCTTTTTCCAAACTGCCGTACACCATGTTTTAGTGCATGCGTGATTTCCGAGGGTAACAAGCTCCCCACGTCGTGTGCAAACAAGCCCGGGATATAAGATGAGGACGGAAGGCTTTTTGAGGATTTTCCCTTCATAAAATCCACAAGTCTTTGAGCGGGAGCTGCTTGTGAGCCATCTCCAGCTTTAAAGCAAAGTTGCTCGATCTCTCTTTGAAATGCAATTCCTGCAAGTGCATCGTTTTCTCCGGTAATCTTCTCCACCAGTTTCTCATCAACAGAAACCACCGTTCCTGCATTGGCATAAGGTGAATCACGGCGTGAGAGCGACATCCCGTTTACCACGATTTCACCCGGCGCTGTGGCAGATGGCACAACCAACCCACCCGGGCACATACAGAATGAAAACACTCCCCTGTTATCCACATTGCAAGCAAGCCTGTACGAAGCAGGCGGCAAGTCATCTCCCCTGTTTTGTCGTTTGTACTGTATGCTGTCAATCAGGGGCTGCGGATGCTCTATCCGCACGCCTAGTGCAAATGGTTTTAATTCAAGTAAAATATCTTTTGATGCGAGGAGTGCATAGATATCCCGGGCTGAGTGCCCGGTCGCTAATATCACATTGTCGCATTTATACTCCTTTTCATCGTTCACCACAACTCCTGCGATCTTATCTGACTTCACCAGAATATCTGTGACTCTGGATTCAAAGTGGACCTCACCACCATGGGACAATATCGTAGCGCGTATTGCCTCAATGATCGTGGGCAATTTGTTTGACCCGATATGAGGATGTGCATCAATCAGGATATCCTGACCGGCACCATGCGCCACGAGCGTCTCAAGGACACTACGTACATTCCCACGCTTCGTCGCGCGTGTATAAAGTTTTCCATCCGAATATGTGCCTGCGCCGCCTTCTCCAAAGCAATAATTGGAATTTGGGTCAACTACAGAAAACTGTTGTATCGCTTTCAGATCCCGTCGCCTTGACTGAACATCTTTTCCGCGCTCAAACAGGATCGGCTTTATGCCTAGCGTCAATAACTCAAGTGCGGCAAAATATCCTGCAGGGCCGGCTCCGATAATAAAGGCTGGTCGCGCTTCATCTACCATCTGATACGATGGCACATCAGGTGCTTCAGGTGCAGGGTCATCTGCATCCCAGACCTCTACCTGAAACACGTAGTAGGCGTTTCTCTGACGTGCGTCGAGTGAGCGGCGGAGAATGTGCCCCCGACCGGTTTTCGGATCCAATCCCGCTTTCTTCAATGCCTTCAGGATTACCGACTTTGTGTCTTCCCTGGACTGAGGGTCGACATTGATCTGCACTGTTTTGCGCATGTGTTTATTTCTTGTAAATCCAGGCCTCAGCCTCTACATTTAATTGTAGATCCTCAAGGACGCGATTGATTTCCCCAGATCCGCAAGGAGCGGGCACTCCAATTTGAGTGAGGTTGTTTCTTTGCATACTAGCTGGTGCATATCCCATTTTAGTCAACCGTGCCAGCATCCTGTCCACATTTGACTGCACACCAAATGCACCAACGATGACATAACAATCACTCGTCAGAACTTCTACATGCACCTCGTCATCAAATGACTTGCTTTCGACAGGGTCAGATGTGATCACATCGCTGTGCGTGATGTCCTCTTCTTCTCCAATTCTCTCTGCTGCCACTCCTGTGTCCTCCGACGCATCTGATATTTCACTATTTTCTTCAACTATGTCTACCGGCCTCTCTGCATTTTCCATCTGTGATGCACCTCCCGATTTCGGATCTATACCCAGCTGTGCTTTGCTTTCGTCGGAAGAATCAGCATCTCCTTCAAGATCATCATCACCTGATGCGGTATTGTCATTTTTAAGGCCCAACATATCACGCGCGCTATCATCGATCACCCCTGCTATGGTTTGCTTGTCGTCAACCTCTTCTTTATTTGATGCTGTGGGGTCCAATTCAGCCGTTGGATCGCTCGATTCAGTTTTGCTCTCTTTACCGCTACCGAATAGTGGTGTTTCCTGCACCGGGGCTCTGTTGTAGGTTGCTGCCGGATGGTAAAGTGCATCACGCTTGTTGTATTGCAAAATAGCCAATACCGTCACACCGAGAAAAATGGCCAGAAAAATGGGTAAGACCATTGGCACCCGTGCTTTTTTCTTCGAAGACTCCGGCTTGGACCCAACTTCCGCTACAGGTTGAGTGCCGTCAGTATCCGATCGTTCTGTCTGCACAGGGAGTCCTGCTGTAAGAGCGACAGGCTCTTGTTCAGTGACTGGCTCTGGTGCGAGCTCAGTAGTAGTTTCCTGAGATACTTCATTTACAGCCATGATTGGAACGACCACAGATTCGGCTACATCGGCGTCCTGAACTGGTTCGTCAGCTCTACCAGGCAATCCTACTGTTTTCAGACCATAATATGCTGCGTTGGCGGTTTTTACATCTGCCGCAAAATAGATGTTCTCTTCCTTTTGGTAAAACACACCCAGATGATCTACTGATGCCTTTCCAGATGCACGAAGAGACGACTTGACGGCTTTAGTAAACTCGCCCACGTGATCAGCGGCGACTTTCGGATCCACCCCTGACTTATATGAAATATAACGCGCCAGGAGTTTGCCTTTGACCGCACCTGAAGCTGTAAAATCAACCGTGGCACGTGGTGGTTTGACCAACCATTCCTTTGTTAAAATTTTAGCGGATTGCACGTGTCTCGTAAGCACTCCGAGTCCGGGAATGCGCACGCTATTCTCAGAATCCAGAAGCAGGAGGATATAATAGACGACGTTGCTCTTCATGTACCGCGCCAAGATAGGCAAATAGGGTTTTAGAAATCCTCAAAGAGATTTCTAAATCATAAAAAATCTCATGCGAGTCGTCCTTCGTGCTCGAGGCGTTGAATCGTCTCAACCGCACTCGCTACTGTCGCAAGACTTGGGGCAAGGAATAATCCGGCTATCGGAATCATCAGAAGGAGCAAGAATATGCTCCCATTTGCAATCGCCAAGCCCTTGTAATCACCTACAAAACCTGCGCTTTCTTTTACCCCCATGTGTCTTTCCAGTGTGTAATCCATATTCCCAAAGCCGACAAAATATGCCTGAATAGCGAAGATCGCGGGCGCACTCACAAAACCAATCAGCGGGATCAACCCAATGAGCAGGAGAATTCCAGTATAAACAAGCTCACGCAAGAGATTGCGTAATGAAACACGCAAGCCTCGCCACAATTCTCTGCCAGCCCTTATCAGATTAAAACGTGCATTGCTCTTTCTGCCTTGTAAATGCGCCTCAATTTTTTCTGATAAAGGGCCCATAAATGGTGCTACAAGAATCAGTATGATGTATTTGTACGACACAAAAGCAAGTGCCGCGATAATGGCCCATCCCGCATATACTGCCACAGCCGCAAATTCATCTTTCGCAAAATCGAACGGGTAATTGTTCTTGAGGAAGTTACCGATTCCACCACTGTACTGCCACGCAAGAAAAAAGATTCCCGTACCAAAGAGGATACTTAAAAATCCGGGCAACAGAACATATCCCCACAACCTCTCCGACTTGATCAGACCATATGCTTGAGAGTAGGCTTCAATACCATCTCGAAAATCACTTATGAATTGTCGCATAGCCCGATATTACGGAGAATGGCCTGACGGTCCAAGAAATTCTAGATCACTATCCGGGCTTCGTCGACGGACGAGGCATTGCGTCGTTATTCAGGTTTTTTCTTTTTACGCCTTGTCTTAAAGAGCTCGACGAGCTGCTTGGCATTGAGGAACCCGAGATCCAAAAATGTATGCGTGATAAACTTCTTGATTTCCTGGTAATCCTTGCCACGTTTATCAGTATAGGTCTTTAGTAGTTTGGAGATATATACCAGACTTTGCCCCTTCACATCCTGATTAAACTGTTGGTTATTAAAGATCTGGATATACACGGCGAACACTTTGTTCATCTCGAAATAGTCTGTATACGTCTCGACAGAAAGACCTGCAAGCAATCTGCGGAAATGATTCAACGTAGACTTGCGCAGGCATTCATTGATCGTCGATAAGCCCTCGTGCTGATCGTAAAATGACCTGGTAGCTTCGATGACATCATCATGTACATAGCCCTTCTCGTGAATGATGTCCATCAGGGTATAGAACTTTGTGAGATCGTCCTTTACATCAACATCAATCAAGTTTAAAATTTTCTTGTCCTCCTCTACTCCTATGTCGAGATCTGAATCCAGAATGCTATCGTGAAACTCAAAATAATCGGCGTTGAATGAGCTATGATCTTTACGTTGCTCATTGAACATTTTTTTCAACCAATCTTCTTTTCCACTGAAATCATAAAAATTGCAAAACAGGTGAAGCAACTGAACGTATTCTTTTGATTGCTTGAATTCTTTGTTGTTCAGAAACTCAACGATATGTGGTGTCAGGCTGTCATTGTTCGTCCCAAGTTTGACTCTCAGCATGAGAAATTGGGAAAGAGAAGAAAACTTCACTTTGAGTTCACCCAAAGTCTTTGGAAATTCTGCCGAATAATAGTTGACAGAAGCAAACTGCCTTTGATATTTCTGAAATGCCGCTTTGCGCTGATGCGCATCTCTGTATTTCAGAAGAATTTGCTCTTGTAAAAATGCCTTAATACGATTAAACTCAACCTTCTCTATCAGGTTGGTTATCCAGATATTGCTACTGAGACCAAATCCGATCTGAACGCCTTGTCCGATCCGCTTGCTAATCAATTCGAAATTAGAAGACAGGCAGATTGCCAACAAGATCTCCTTGAAGTGATCCTGTGGCATTTTATAACGATAGAGCTCATCTACTTCTCCCCGAAGTACCGTATACCCAAGTACTTTGGACAAGTACAATCCTTCATAATCCTGATCGAGAAGATGTTTTTCAAAACCGACGAGTTGGAGTGGATTGTCGGCAGCTACTTTTTGAAACACAATTTCGATCTGTGGTTCAAATGCCTCTCTCAAGGCGGTATAACTTTCCTCCTCTTCGTCGTCGAGATAAGTATTGAGTAAATCTGAGCTTTGGATGGCTCCTTTTATCGTATCGAGCTCAATGGCGTATTTCTGATCGAGATTCTGCATAGGGCTGATTTTAAAAAATAAAAAGACCCGGTAAGACGCGGGGCCTTACCAGGTAATGTCTTTTGGAAGCGAATAAGACGTGTTAAGATAGCGTAGCGAATCGACATTCCGCTACTAATCTTTCTCTTCCGGAGTATCTTCTTCTGTTGTCGCCTCTTCGGCTTTTTCTTCTGTAGCTGTCTCCTCTTTCTCAGTAGTCGCTGCTTCTTCAGCAGGACTCTCCTCTTCTGCGGCTGGTGTCTCCTCAGCAACTTCAGCTGCTGGAGCTTCTTCTGTAACTTCAGCTGCTGGAGCTTCTTCTGCCGGGGCCTCTTCCGTGGCTTCAGCGGCAGGAGCTTCTTCCGTCGCTTCTGCTACAGGTGCCTCCTCGGTGGCTTCCACTGCTGGAGTCTCCTCGGTGGCTTCCACTGCTGGAGTCTCTTCCACTGCTGGTGCCTCATCTGTAGCAACAGCTTCTTCCTCGGGTACTTCCACGACTTTAACTACAATAGGCTTTACTGTACCGGAAAGCTGCTTGTACCATTCTACACGTGCCTCAGCGGTTGCCTCGTGGCGTGCTCTGATCGTGCTATCCTTGTCAGATACCCAAGCGAGATATTTCTCATCTGCCTGCTCCTGCGATAGTGCACCTTTTTCAACTCCGCGCTGGAGATGTTTGCGGTACATCACACCCTGAAATTTGAGAATCGCACGTGCGGTATCCGTTGGCTGGGCTCCTTTCATGAGCCAGTCAAAAGTGCGGTCTCTGTCTAATTCAATTGTTGCCGGACTCGTCATCGGATTATAAGTTCCGAGTTTTTCGATAAAGCGACCATCGCGTGGTGCGCGTGCATCGGCAACTACAATGTGGTAGAAAGGTTTCTTTCTGCGACCTCTTCTCTGAAGTCTGATTTTTACTGACATAAAGCCAAAATTTACTTGGTTTAACCATACCCGCTTTACTCAATAAATGAGCAACGGGATTTCAACGAGGCGCAAAAGTAGTTAATTATTTGGGTTATCGCGGTAAGATTAGAGGAATTAGGGGGTGCTTTTGGTCGCTGTTGTCGCTTTGGTCGCTGTTGTCGCTTTGGCTCAAATAACTCCATGATATAGGCCAATGGTCAAAAACCAGGTTGAAATCACTATCAACAGGCACATCACTATTTGAATGAAAAAACAAAAGCGACCACAGAGACCACAGCGACGTTTAACCACATTCTACTCTCTAAAAACCCACAAAACCTATCCAAACTCAAACCTCCACCGCACATTTAGCCTTCGGGAAGTAAGGAAATTGCTGATTGCAAATTGCTGGTTATTGACCGCCTTTATCCACGTTTTATCCGCTTCATTTCTGATTCCGAGGAGATTAAATACCTCCAGGCTCAGCCAGCTGTTTCGGGAGAAGCGCAGAAAGTGTTTGGGCTTTCTATCCAACCACGATTTGTCCCATAGAAGGACTGAAAAACCGATGTCAATCCTTCGGTATGTGGAATATCTGAAGGTATTGCGAAATACAATGTTATTGTCCGGTACGCCGAATGGCAGACCTGTGCTAAATGCCAGGTTGAGGTGTACCTTGAAGTTTTCGTTGTTGGGCAGATAATCCTGAAAGAAAACATTCACTCCTACCAACTGGTTTGTGGGGCGTGGAACGTCATTGACCTCTGTAGCTTCGGCGCTGCCCACTTCAAATTTCTTGTGCTGCACACCGTCAAGTTTCTCTCTTGCTCTTTGAAAGCTGAAGTTTATCCAGGATTCAGCGCCGGGTACAAATTCTCCATTGAGCCGGACGTCCAATCCGACAACGTAGCCTGTCGCATCATTCTCTCCGGAATATCGAATTCTCACATTACTGATATCGTAATGCACGAGGTCCCAAAGCTTCTTGTAATACGCCTCTGCGATCATGCGAAATTTCTTCCTCCCCCTTACATCTGGTCCAAAATCCATCGTGAGACCTCCGAGTATATGAAACGATTTCTGAGACTTCAGATCTCTGTTGACTGTCCCGTCCAGTCTCCGCATTTCACGATAGAAGGGAGGTTGATAGTAAAGTCCTGTTGCAAAACGATACGCAATATCCTTTCCCCCAAGCGGCTTGTACAGAATCTGAAACCTGGGACTGATGTCAAGCTCCTTATTCATGTCCCAATACGTCGCTCGCACACCACCGGTAATCTTGATCTCAGAAACTCCGGGCTTGATTGATGTATAACTATCCTGCATGAAAATGCTGTACCGCAACGAGTTGAGGTCGTTTTTCGATTTTAGCACATATTGCAGCATAACCTCGTCCGGATCGAGAGGCAGCGAATATCCTGCAGAATCGAGTCTCTCCCACTCATTCAGATTATCCTGAATATCCTCAGACTGTACTCTTAGCCCCCATTGAAGGAAATGTGTTTTTTCATTGTTATCAGTTGATGCAAGTTGAAACTCAATTCCACCCTTGTGTTCAATATTAAATATTCTGGAATTCAGAGCATTTCTGGCATAGACATGTTGGGTACCAGCACCGAGCACAAGTATCTCCTCCCCTGCATCATCACCAACTCCTGTTTCGATCTGACTCAGGCGATATGCCCCTTCGATATCAAATTCCTCACGCTCACGACTGCGAAAACCTGAAGTGAGGAATTTTAAATACAGTGGATTACGCTTTTTGTCTGGAATATAGGTCAGTGAAATCCCGCCCATCGCTGTGGCAAAGTCATCAGCTTCCTGTCCTTCAAATTCCGAAGTCAGCCTAAGTGTAAAATCTATAAGGCCCTGAGCCGTTTCCCGTGTCGAGGGGACAAAATCATATTTGCTGGCATTGTAGTTTGCGATCACACCCAACTGAAGAGAACGCGAAAGATCATACGTCAGATAGGTCTGAAAATCAACAAATTGTGGCTGATATTCTCCCTTCACATCGAGGGAATTGAGCAGTAATTGTGTGTTTTTATATCGCGCCCCCACCAGGTAGCGAAAATGCTTGTACGTATTCAATTTGCTTTGGACTGACCCCTCTATATGAGCTGATGCCCCTAGTAGACTCAACTCTACTGATCCTTTGGTCTCCTGCGGTCGTTTATAGTAGATATCGAGGACGCTTGACATTTTATCGCCGTATTTGGACTCAAACCCTCCAGATGAAAATGACAGATCACGCATGAGATCCTTATTTGCGAAGGTCAGCCCTTCCTGCTGGCCGGAGCGTACCAACTGAGGTCTGTAGATTTCAAAATCATTCACATAGACGAGGTTTTCGTCGTAGTTGCCACCACGCACATTGTACTGACTACTGAGTTCACCACCAGTTCCACCAGATGTGCCCAGGGCG
>QMOR01000015.1 GCA_003648285.1 Bacteroidota bacterium | reverse complement strand
AGCTCGTCAATGCGTTCCATCTGTTCATTCGATGGCTTTTCAGTATTCCCGGATGGCTGCTCTTCGTGTTCATTGGCGTCGTCGTTTACAACTTCCCCCTTATTCTCACTTTCATCCACCTCTTGTTCAGAGGACTCCTTTGGATCTTCTTTTTCTTCATATGTCGATGGCTCGCCATCTGAGTCGGAGCTCCCTATTCCAAGAAGGCTCTTGACATTTTCAATCCCGTCTTCGCCATTATAATACGATGCGCCCAAAAAGGCCAACGGGGCAAGTATGATTAAGACAAGAAAAAATCGCGCACATCCGGTAGCTTTATATTTACTGCTCATATTCAGTTGTTCTTTCTCATGTAAAATGTTAAAACTCAGCGAATAATTCGCACTTTTCACAAACTTTCTACGAGCGCATCGATTGATCTTATCGAATGCAGGAATTTATTGACCAGTGGTTGTCTGAATGCGGGAGCTGGGTTCTTGTGCCCTGGCACTTGCTGCGCGTTTCTTCATATAAGGGATTGGTACAAATACTTGATTCTGCATCGTCAGGCTTAATGGCACACAGATGAGACGGATTGAACGGGTTTGCACTGATTTTTTCTTTTTGAGCCATCCTTTGTTGGTCCTTACATACGGACACCTAAAGTTTTAAAATCACTGTAATCCTAAGAATCAGAAAATTCTCCAAAGGAGTCCCTCGGACAAAATTCAAAACCCAAAATTCAAAATTCAAAATTGCATTCACCCATTCTCAATTGTCAATCATCTACTAACTAATCCTGTGCCACTCACGCACGAGATGTGCCGATCTTGCCAAATATTCACGGATAGGTCTGTGCACCGGTTTTTCTGGCTCCGGATCATTGTCCAAAATGCGCTGCGCAATATCACGTGCGGTTTGCAATATTTTGTAGTCTAATGAAAGATTGACGGTTTTAAACTCTACGGCACCACTTTGGCGTGTGCCGGTGACGTCTCCCGGTCCGCGCAGCCGCAGGTCTGCTTCGGCTATTTCGAATCCGTCGTTGGTACTGCACATCGTCTTGATTCGTGTCAGGCCGTCCTCACTTACTTTCAAGCCTGACATGAGTATGCAGTATGATTGATCAGCACCGCGACCTACGCGTCCGCGTAGCTGATGCAATTGCGAAAGACCAAATCGCTCTGAATTTTCAATGACCATGACCGATGCGTTAGGAATATTTACACCGACTTCGATCACTGTGGTGGCAACCATGATGTGGGTCTTGCGCTGCACAAATCGCTGCATCTCATACTCCTTTTCATGAGATTTCATCCGGCCGTGTACAACGCTGATCTGATAATCAGGCTGCCTGAACCATTGCAAAAGGCGTTCATACCCTTCCTGAAGGTTTTCTAAATCGAGCTTTTCTGACTCTTCGATCAATGGGAAAATGATATAAACCTGTCTCCCTTTCGCAATTTCGGCACGCATGAAATTATTCACTTGTGTGCGGCCCGCCTCTTTCCGGCTAATCGTCTTTACAGGTTTA
The DNA here is from genome assembly GCA_003648285.1 of Bacteroidota bacterium. Classification (GTDB taxonomy): domain Bacteria; phylum Bacteroidota; class Bacteroidia; order Chitinophagales; family Saprospiraceae; genus B8-G4. The sequence continues at coordinate 18,656 of QMOR01000015.1, read as the reverse complement.
CGGCCTGGTGGTAATTCATCTATTGTGCTCACTTCGAGGTCACCGTATAGCGTCATCGCGAGTGTTCTTGGGATTGGGGTGGCCGTCATGACCAGGATATGTGGTGGCAGAGTTTTGCCCTTCGCCCAAAGCCTGGCACGTTGTGCGACGCCAAACCGGTGTTGCTCATCGATGATGGCCAATCCGAGATTTTGGAAGATCACCGGATCTTCGAGGATGGCATGTGTTCCGATGATGATATGAATGTGGCCGTTGCCCAGGCCTTTCAGGATCGCTTTTCGTTTCTGCCCCTTGATGCTTCCGCTGAGAAATGCACAGTGCATGCCGAGGTTGAGCAATGACTCTTCAATTGAATTAAAATGTTGTTTGGCCAGAATCTCAGTTGGAGCGAGCAGACAGCATTGGAACCCGTTGTCCGCTGCAATCAGCATGCACATGATCGCGATCACAGTTTTTCCACTGCCGACATCGCCTTGTAGTAGCCTGTTCATCTGTATCCCGGAGCCCAAATCTCCGCGAATCTCCTTCATCACCCGCTTTTGAGCCCCGGTGAGTTCAAATTCCAGATTTTCATCGTAAAACTTATGAAACAGGCTTCCCACTTGTTCAAATGGGTGCCCCTTGAGCCGTTTTTTACGTTGGATCTTAGCGGCAATCAATTGCAATTGAGAAAAGAATAATTCTTCAAACTTAATGCGCGACCAGGCCTTCTGACGAATGGCTTCGTCACCGGGCAGATGCATATTGCGCAGAGTTTCATATCTGCCTTGAAACCGCAATTTTTCAATCAGATAGGGGGGGAGGTTCTCATTGATATCTGAAATTCTGAATTTCGCCAACAAAGCCTGAATGAGCTTGCGTATGCCCCGTGAATCCAGTCCCTTTGAAGAGAGTTTGTCGGTGCTGGAATACACAGGAATCATGCCCGAGCGGGACTTGGTCTTTTCTCCGTATGCCTCAATATCCGGATGTGCCAGATTGATATGACGCTGATAACGCGTGACTTTTCCATAAATAACATACGGTACCTTCAACTTGATCGTCTGCAGCACCCAATCTGTGCTCCTGAACCAAATGACATCTATCTTGCCCGTATCATCCTGAAATACTGCCGTCAATCGCTTGCGCCCTTTAAATCCGGACTCTTCCATCGAAACAAATTGGCCGATAAACTGAATCGTATCTCCTTCCTTACTGTTTCTGATCTTGTGAAACACAGAACGGTCGACATATCTGAACGGAAAATTCATGAGCAGATCACCAAATGTCTCAATCCCGAATTCCTTCTTCAGCATTTCACTCCGGAAGGGGCCAACTCCCTTAAGGTATTCGATAGGACTTTCCAATAAACTACTCTCGTAAGACATCGCGGCTAAGATATGTTTAAGTTCCTTTTAGGGCCCGTTCCACGAGATCAATCTTGGACATGTCAGATATGTCGTTTGAATCACACGATTTTTAAATACACTCCTCCCCACCTTCCCTAAAGCTTCGGTGGACAATGCCCTCCTTCGCTAAAGCTTCGGTGGACAATGCACTCCACCACTCATTAACACCATAATTCGCATCTTTGCGGTACATGGAAACCAAAAGACAAAGACAAACTGGAGAGATCATACGTCGCCACTTTAGTGAATTGCTTCTTCAGGAAGGGTACTCCCTGTCTGGTGGTGCACTGGTTACTGTTACGATGGTCAAGATGTCATCAGACCTTGGGCTCGCCAAGATTTATCTGTCTATATACAATACCGAGAACAACCAGGAAGTGCTACTCACTTTTCAGCAGGAAGCGATGAGGTTGAGGCAAGGCCTCGCACAGCGCGTACGTAATAAAATGAGGCGGGTACCTGACATCGATTTTTATCTCGATGACACACTTGACGAGATGTATCGTCTAAACGAGCTCTTCGGTAAACTTCACCAAGAAAATCAGATGGGGTCGGAAGAAGAGTGATCTTCCGGTATGACATTTACTTTATCTGCTACTTTGGCCTGAATCACGAGGTTTTCACCGGCTACCTCGATTATGACAGTATCACCGGATCTTTCGATGACCCTGATTACTTTGTTGGGTTTGAGACCCATTTGCCATAGTGTGCGGGTAGCAACAGAATCGGGTTGGTCAGCTGAGATCGTGCCCTGTTGATCTGCACGCAACTGGCTCAACGCAAAAAGGACACTACTGTGCTTACGCGGAATCGGTGAGCCATGTGGGTCAGTGGTGGGATAGCCGAGCTCACGATCGACTTCGTCAAGGATATCTTCTGAAAGCAGATGTTCGAGTTGTTCGGCATCCTCATGGATTTGCTCTGAGCTCAGACCCACCTGGTCAACGAGGTACGTCTCCCATAATCTGTGTGCCCTGACAAGCGAGTTGGCTCGCTGCATTCCCGAGTTCGTGAGTTGTACGCGCTCACCAGCCAGGGAGATGAGTTGTTTATTGCGGAGTGCCTTGACGAGACGGTTGGTCTTGGCCCTTGAAAATCCAAGGACAGCCATAAGATTCTCAATATTCAGCTTTTCGGAGCGATGCAATTTCAATGCATGTTTGAGCGTGTCTTCTATTTCCACTTTAAATTGTTGTCCACGTCTGGCGAGATATTTAGCAATGATGCCCTTTTTGGGTGCGGCTAAAGCAACAACGAGGTACATGGCTGTAGCTGTGACAGCCATGGCCGGGCCGGGCGTGGTCTCTAATTGAATCGCGATTAATAGCCCTGCCACAGCGGCAATCAGACCGAGAAATGCGGAAATTACGACTACGCGTTCGAGCCTGTTTGAGAGGAGCAGAGCCGTAGAGGCAGGTGTGATCAACATGGCGACAACCAGGATGACACCCACTGTTTGTAACGAGGCCACCACAGAAAACGACAGCAGCAGCATCAGAAAATAATGAACCGCTTTGACCGAAATACCCATTGTTTGAGCAATGACCGATTGAAATGTACTTATAAATAAATACCGGTACAGAACCATGACACTCAAAATCACGAAGCCCGTCACGGCTGCCGTCAGGATGAGGTCTTCGTCAGAAACAGTGAGTACATTTCCGAAGAGAAAATCCTTGAGGTCGAGATGCACCCCTTCGTTGCGACTGATCCATGATATCCCGATTACCCCGATCGAAAACATTGCAGTAAACACAATGCCTATTGCAGCGTCATTCTTGGTCTGCACATTTTGCTGTATCCAGGTGATCGCATACGCCGATATGAGACCCGCTATCACTGCTCCAACAAAAAAGCCCAGAGATGAATATCCACCGAGTATGACAAATGCCAATACAACGCCAGGGAGGATAGCATGCGAGAGCGCATCGCCAATCATGGACATATTGCGCAGAACTATAAATGCGCCCAGTGTTCCGCACATGATCCCAACCAGTCCCGATGCGACCAGGGCTCTTACTGCCCAAATTTCCTGAAATACCGAAAAGAAGTCCATGGCTAACGTGATTTCAATCTCAAAATTACGTATTTTATTGCGAACTAAAAATATATTTAGCCTAGTCTAAATTAGACTGCCATTCTCTGACAATACCCTCCTTTAGAGCATAACGCGATACACCTATGTCCGAGATTGGGAATCTTGTCAGGACATGCTCTATCAGTTTTAGAGCGACAACAATATACCTGGTCCTGGTGTGGGGGATAGTCGGATCCGATTGTCTTTCCTCAAAATTCATGGGTACAACACGGTTGTACATATTGAAAAATGCCTCCTTCTCGATACGTGAATAGTCTTCCTTGCCAATGTTGTTTTGAACAGCTGAATCAATGACTTCGAATGTTCCGGACGCCCCGACCAATCCAAGTGTCCCAAATTGGCCAATGGCTCTACTGAGGTCCTCCATGGTATGGCTTAAAAACTGATCCATTTGATCCAGTGCAGAGGCATTCATTGGCTCCGTATGGTGAAACATGTCGTACAGTACTGCCACGCCAATGGGATAACTTACCGAGAACACAGGCTGATAATTTGAGGAAAGGATAAATTCCACACTCCCTCCACCAATGTCCATGATCAGAAAATTGTCTTGAGAGTCTGGGACGACCCTCATCACTCCTGCGTTGATGTATTCCGCTTCCTTTTGGCCGTCTATCACATGTATTGAGATGCCAAGCTCTTGTTGTGCGTCATTTACAAATTGATCCGCATTTTTAGCGGTACGCAGTGCCGCTGTACCCACAGCCATTGTATCAGTTACTGCGTGTTCACGAATGATATGAGAGAAGTGCCTTAATGCATCCAGCCCTCTCTCCCTGGCAGTATCGCCAATCATTTGTATCCCGTCTTCCGCCAGGTTGACAAAAATGCGTTCTCGATATAGCTCGTTCCAGGAATTGCCTTTAGCCTCTACCACGAGCAAGTGAAACGTATTTGTTCCCAGGTCGATTACAGCAAGTCTGGCGGAATTCATTGCACTTCAAGCTGCTTTTGAATTTGCAATAGAATATTTCGGAAAAACTGTATGCCGCTGGGGGAGAGGACATTGGCGTATTTGGGTTTGTTGTCCTCCATGAATAAGATGTATGTACACCCTTCGGAGCAGTAAAAGTCTCCTTCTGCGATGATTTCGCCCTGGATCATATAGCTAACTCGCCCAAGTGGTTGACACTCGGGAATGTGTGTAGCAACCTGTTTGGAAACAAAGGACAGCGTATTTTGTATGCCTGCATCGTCATTTTGGCTCATCGATACGGGGTTGTCGAAGAAAATGATGTCCACGTAGTCGCACTCCGCGAGCAATCGCAGGTAGACAGCCTCAGGAATACTAGCCAGTGCAGTCGCACTATCTGATTTGCTTTTTGTGTTTCCGCATGCAGCCAATGCGATAATTGTACACCAAATTCCAACTATGTAAAATGTCCGGTTCATCATTTAAAATATATACTCTCCTCTCAATGTTATGAAGAATGTGCGTAATGAAAATGTATTCAGATCATGTTTTTCAGCGTCCAGAAGCAGATTAATTGAACTCGTGTACCGGAACTGGATCTCAAACCGCTTATGCAATCTGAATCCAAAACCAATCAACCAGGAGAAATCATTCTCACTAAAAAACTCCACCAATGTGTCCAAATCACCCTCGCCGTCATGAAAATTGTCCGATGTAGTTACATCGAGAAGCCGTCCGTATGAAAACCCTCCCAGCAGGTAGGCTTTGTGATACCCTTTTTCTTCATCATACCAATCATTGTACGTGACATACACCGGCAGATCGAGATACTTCAGGGTAATATTAATGTCCGGATCGATCGACGGATTGAATACTCCTGGTCGGCTCCCTCTGACGCTGTAGAGAAATTCGACGTTGAGGTCGAGTTTTTCCACAAGGTTTGCCGTGCCGTGCAAGCCTGTGACAACACCAAATTTATCGAATCCGGCCATCTCATCACCAGCAATCTGGGACATGTTGACTCCCACAACGGCACCGGCACCAAATCTTTGTGCTGAAATGTTTTTTACACACAACAACAAGAGAAATGCCATCACAAACCCGTTAATTCGCATCTTGCAAAATTATCTATATTCAGATAACCCAAGTGATATATATCGGGCATATGTTTAAATACACAAAGTACCTACTTGATAAAATTGAAGATATCTTCAAAGAGCTTGAATATGTAGTGCGTTATGAGAAGGGTACATTTCAGTCGGGCTATTGTATCGTCGATGCACACAACATCGTTGTGATCAATAAATTTTTTGATACAAAGGCGCGGATAAATTGCTTGTTGGAAATTCTCGACAAGGTGACATATGATACGAGCTCGATGTCTGAATCATCTCAGAAGACATTGAAAAAAGTGCAGTCTGTTCTGGCCTCTCCTGATATTCCGGAATAAGTGACAAAGGAAAAACTACGTATTACTGTATTGGGCTCGGGGACCTCACAGGGTGTTCCTGTGATAGGGTGCGCGTGTAAGGTATGCCGATCAGCAGATGCACGCGACAAGAGGTTGCGAACTTCGATATATGTCACTAATGGAGACACTGCGATCACAGTGGATATTGGTCCTGACTTCAGACAGCAGATGCTTGTCAATGGAATATCGGATATCGATGCGGTGCTTCTCACACATGAGCACGATGACCATGTCAGTGGACTGGACGATATCAGACCCATCAATTTCAGACTTAAAAAGAACATCCCCCTTTACGGATTGCCCCGCGTGCTGGATGACCTGCGTGCGCGGTATCGGTATGTATTTGATACGACTTACGACTATTCCGGAAAGCCACGCATTGATCTGGTCGAAATAAATACAGCTCCTTTACAAATCGGCTCTCTGAAGATTCAGCCCATAGAAGTCATGCATGGAAATCTTGATATCCTGGGATACAGGTTTGGCAACTTTGCTTATATCACAGATGCTAAAACGATAGACGAAGTTTGGATAGAACGATTGCAGGGGCTCGACGTACTGATTTTAAATGCGCTGCATAGGCCAAGGCATTATTCGCATCTGAATCTCGAGGAGGCAATCGAGATGATAGACCGCATAAAACCACAACAAACTTATCTGACGCATCTCAGTCATCACATGGGGCTTGCGGCAGACGTCGAGCTCGAGCTTCCGGCAGATGTGGCACTGGCTTATGATGGTTTACAGCTGGAGATAGGGCTTGGAGCATAGCAGACGGGATCATAAAATTGTTTAAGGCAGGAGACATTTCGTGCATTTACAAGGCATGATTTTGCCATTTATCCTAAATATCTCTAAATTGGTTTTCGTGTGCATACAATCCTCAGCACACTTGCGTTGTCTTAGTAATGTGATATGGATTAAAACCGTTTGATGCGCGACAAAAAATATTTGAAGAGTATATGGCTGGTTCTGACCTTGATGGTCGGAGGGCAGGTCTATGGGCAATATGCCCCTCAGTACTCTTTGTATATGCTCAATCGCTATCAGTTCAATCCGGCTTTTGCGGGTATGGAGTCCAGCCTGAGTATCAACGGATCATATCGGGCGCAGTGGGTTGACCTGCCTGGCAACCCGGTGCAACAGAACCTCAATGCGCATATGCCTGTGTATGTATTGCATGGTGCGATGGGTATTGCCATCGATCATGAGACCATAGGTGCGGAGAGTACACTTAAGATGCGCCTGTCATATAACTATGTACATGAGATGTCTGCTGGCTTGTTATCTATGGGGATTGCTGCCGGAATTCATCAAAAGTCACTTGACGGAGCCGCTCTGAGAGCACCTGATGGTGAATACGAAGGATCGATTATCATCCATAATGACGGCAATTTGCCAATATCGCTTGTAAGTGGCATCGCTCCTGATGTATCTGCAGGCATATATTTTGCCGGAGAATATTTTGATGCAGGGATAGGATTGACAGATTGGACAATAGGCGACATAAATATGCAAGGAGCCACATTCAGAGGAAAACCTGCGATCAATTTTTTTGGAGAATACTTTATAGAGAGCATTCCACAGCTCAATATTTACCCCACAGTATTGGTGCGCTCGGATTTTTCACAGGTGCAGTTCGAGGCCGGTGTACGGGGCGTTTATGATGATTTTTTGATGCTGGGTATGGGTTTTCGGGGCTATAGTGGCAATTCAATTGATGCCTTAACCGTGTTTATGGGATTAAAAATTTCTGAACATTTGAGTATCGCTTACGGATTTGATGTAACTTTATCAGCGTTAAATGCAGTAAGTAGTGGATCTCATGAGCTTGTTTTAAAGTATAACCTGAATAAACTTGTAGGTGTAGGTCTCCCCCCACCAGTGATTTATAGCCCGAGATTTTACTGATATTGTGGCGAGCTTGTTAAAATTTAAACAATCTGATACTAAGGCACTATAAGGCGGCGTTACTGTGGTTAGTGTTGAGAACTGTTGGCGCGGACATCCCCTATCCGCCCGGAAAGAAATTTTTTGTAATGTTTGACAAAGATTTATCTTTGACGTTTGTTAAAATTCTGGGTCTGCGATCAAAAGAAAATTGAGCATTTTGAAGATGAAAAAAGTTGCGTTTAGACTAATAAGTGCTTTGGCTGTGGTGGTCTTGCTTTCGAGTTGTGGCTCGTCAGGAGATAGCGGTCAATTGGAAGGTGTGAGTGATCGGCCTGGTTGGAACTCTGTGAACCCTTATGGTATGGTCTATGTACCATCCGGGGTCTTGCATGTGGGCCAGTCAGATCAGGATATCTTCTCATCACATTTACAGCATCCCCGTACGATATCGATTCAGGGATTCTTTATGGATGAGACGGAGATTACCAATAACGAGTATCGTCAGTTTGTATACTACGTGAAGGATTCTATCGCACATACATACCTCGATCATTTTTACGAAGATGAAATGGGTGATGAGCATATCGATTGGGAATATGAAATCGATTGGGCCGACGAGAGTCTTGAGGACTTGTTCTTTCAGGGCGATGATGTATTTAACGGAAAAAACCACGAGGTAGATCCGAGATTGCTCGTATATGAGTATCAGAATACTGACTGGAAGATGGCTGCGAGCAGAAGTTTTAACGGAGCACGTCAGGAAATCCTCACAGATGTCGAGACAGAAATCTACCCTGACACACTTGTCTGGATCAGGGACTTTTCATATTCATATAATGAGCCCTTTACAAGAAACTATTTTTGGCATCCGGCTTTTGACGACTATCCTGTAGTCGGCGTAAACTGGAAGATGGCGCAGGCCTTTAATCATTGGAGAACGATGCTCTGGGACTATTACCGTCAGGATGAGCCAAATACTGAAAAATTCAGATTGCCTACTGAACATGAGTGGGAGTACGCTGCTCGCGGGGGCAAAGACCTCGCTCCATTTCCGTGGGGTGCATATTATGCGAGAAACGCAAAAGGATGTTTGTTAGCAAACTTTAAGCCCGGTCGTGGAAATTATCCAGAGGACGGTGGAATGTTTACAGTGAAGGCTGATGCATACTTTCCAAATGATTACGGATTGTACTGTATGGCAGGTAATGTCGCAGAATGGACTGAAACGGCTTTCTTTGAAAGTGCACAGTCTTATTTTCATGACTTGAATCCAGATATAAAATATGATGCTGCCGAAGATGATCCTGCCGTTTTCAAGCGGAAAGTAATACGCGGGGGATCCTGGAAAGATGTGTTGTATTACCTACAGACCGGTACTCGGTCGTGGGAGTATCAGGATACAACAAAATCATACGTGGGATTCAGATGTGCTCTGACATATCTGGGACGTTCACTTAACGACTTTCAGTAAAAATTTACGATAAGATGCAAAGGCAAATCATTCACTTCCCAACCTTTCAGGAAGCTGAGTAATGTTTTGGCTGTCGAATTTTATACATACAAATTGAATTTCAGTCACTCTTTAAATTAAAGACAACGTGGTTAAACAAGCATGGTTTAAGTATTTAAAAAACCTGATCATCGGATTGGGAGCGTCAGCAGTAATGATTGGTGCCTTGGGAAAAATCAACAGTGAGCCCTGGGGTGGATTATGGATTACTATTGGACTCGGTGTAGAAGCATCCATATTTTTTATGCTGGGTATTATTCCACCCGAAAAGGACTATTACTGGGAGAAGCTATATCCGGGATTGGATAAGTACGGTTCAAAAATTGCATCGCTGACTGAAGGTGAGCAAGGAGATACGGGTCGTCCAATCAATGGTGAAGTTGTCGAAAATCAGTTGGGTGGTATGTTGTCCGAGCTTCAGTCAATGTCGAAGAGCATGAGCTCGTTGAAGGCATTGCAGGAAGTGGACTTTAGTCAGACCTCCGATCAGATCAAGTCAATGGGTAATTTCTACCAACGCATGAATGATGCCATGACTGAAATGAGTGCCACTGTTGAAGACACGAAAGAGTATCGTGCACAGTTGGTCGCTCTGAACGAAAACATTGGAAACGTAAACAAAGTATACCAAAGTGTTGCTGAATCACGTGAGCACGTTGATCGTATGAATGAATCCATGCGTGAAATGGGTGACACGATTGATGAAACAATGCGTTACAAGTCACAATTGACTGACCTGAATGCGAACTTGAAAGGTCTTAACGGTGTCTACGGAAACGTATTGTCTGCCATGTCCGGAGGGGCGAAGTAATCATATTTTGTTAATCAAAAAAGGTTTGAAGAATGTCAATTCCTAAGGAACCGCGGCAGATAATGATCAATATCATGTACTTGGTATTGACGGCATTACTGGCGCTAAACGTTTCTGCCGAGATTTTCAACGCATTTAAAGTAGTCGATGACGGACTTATAAATGCCAATGCGAGTCTCGATAGAGCTAATGCCCCATTACCAAATGTCATCAATGAGCGCTCGAAGAAGAAGAAGGATTACGAGAAGTATGCAGAACGCACAGCTCCGGCGAGAAAGATTTCAAAAGACCTTTCTGACTGGATAAATGTCGAGATCATCGACAAGCTGATCGATTTGGGTGGAGATAAGAATGGCGAGGCTGGCCCCGGTGATTATGATGAGTTCAAGGGTACGCAAATCATGAAGGGCCTGAAAAATAAAGATGTGACAACTAAATACCTTGTTGAAGGTGGAAAAGGTGATGAATTGAAAGCGAAAATTGAGGAAGCACGTGCGGCATATCTTTTACTGTTTGACGAAGAAGATAGGGGATCTCATGCATCAAGTATCGCTCTTGCGGTCGATGATGAGACATGGAAAACTTCGGTTAATAAGCATACAACAGGATGGGCGCATTACAATTTCAATCACATGCCGATTGGAGCGACGCTTCCAATTTTCAGGAAATACATCAATGACGCTAAGAGTTCAGAATCTGCTGTTCTGAATTATCTGGTTGGAAAAGTAGGTGGTGAGGATATTGTTCTGGACCAATTTCTGGTAGTTTCTTCTCCTAAGAAGTCGTACATCATCAACGGTGAGCGATTTGAGACCGATGTATTTCTGAGTGCCGCTGCATCAAATCAATCTAACACTGAGATCACGATCAAAGTGAATGGGGCAACTCTTCAGGTTGATGATAGTGGAAATGCAAAATTTGCGCAAACGGCAAATGGTGTTGGGATAAAAAAGTACAGAGCTGATATTTCCGTATTCAATCCGACGACACAGGAAACGAAAGAGTATACAGGGGACTTCGAATACGAAGTTGGTGAAAGATCTGTGAGTGTATCTGCAAGTAAGATGAACGTATTCTACATGGGTGTTGATAACCCTGTTGAGGTTTCTGCTGCAGGTATCACCACCAGTGATCTGACGGTCACGATGACCGGCCCGGGCGGAGGAGCAATCAAGAAAAATGCTGATGGTACATATAGTGTCACAGTTACTGGTCCTCCTACCAAGCCAACTGAAACTGCAAATATCAATGTGAGTGACAAACAGAAGACTGTGTCTTTCAGCAAAGGATTCCGTGTGAAGCGTATTCCTGATCCTGTTGCACGGTTGAGTACGAAAAGCGGAGGAGCGATGAGTAGTGGTGAGTTTAAGGCGCAAGGTGGTGTGAGTGCGATCTTGGATAACTTCGATTTTGATGCACGTTGTCAGATTGATGGTTTCCGTTTGGTACGTGTTGCTCCTCGTCAGGATCCTGAGGTTGCCAGCAATGGTGGTGCCCGCTGGACGCCTGAAGCAGCAAAGATTGTTGCCAAAGCAAGAGCTGGTGACCGTTACTTCTTTGAGAATGTGAAAGCACGTTGCCCTGGGGATAAAGCGGGACGTACAATTAACTCGATGGTATTTACCATCCGATAAAGAATTTTTTATGAAAATGGCAATTCGATTTGCAAGTCTGATTCTGTTTGCGTTTGCTTCATTGACCGTCATCGGTCAGGCTGAGACAACGATTATCACAGAGTCAAGTGATCCTCTCGAGGACAAGTATCTGGATGATGTCGTCGCCAAGAGGTTGATATTCGAAAAGCAGGTCCTTGCTTATGAGCCCGTACGCGAAGCGGATGTGCCGTGGGAAAAAAGGATTTGGAGAGTGATTGATACACGTGAAAAGGTCAATTTGCCATTTGCATATCCTGAGGAACCATTTTTCTCAATATTGGCAGAGGCCGCTGAGAATGGTGAAATCAAAGTCTTCAATGACGATAAGTTCAAGTCAATGTTGACTCCGGACGAGGTGAGCTCAAAGTTGGTGTCTATGGATACCTCGATCGTGTATGATCCCGTGACCTACGAAGAAGAGGTGAGGGTGACACGTAGTGAAATCAATCCAAATGATATCAAGCGATACAGAGTAAAGGAAATGTGGTACTTCGATAAGGAGTCTTCAAGAATGTTGGTACGAATCCTCGGTATCGCTCCACTGCAGGAGGTATTTGACGAGGATACCGGAACATTCAAATATGAGTTGCCATTATTCTGGGTTTACTATCCGGAAGCGCGTGAAGTACTTTCACGTTATACGGTTTTCAACGAGATGAATGATGCATCAGTTATTACCTGGAGCGACTTATTTGAGATGCGCAGATTTTCCAGTTATATCTACAAGCAGTCAAATGTACTCGATGTCAGACTGATCGATATGTTTCCAAATAGCGGTGTTGACAGGCTTCTCGAATCTGAAAAAATCAAGTCAGAGCTCTTTAACTGGGAGCATGACCTCTGGACATATTAAAAGAATATCTGAATATTTTAAAGAAAGGCGCCTTAGGGCGCCTTTCTTGTTTGGTGTAATTTGTCTACAGATTTTAACACTTACGGCCTCTGGTTCTTATACGAATTAAATCCTTCCAGTCGTTTATTATTTAAATACACGATGTGCCTCTGCTTTGATTGTCGGGTGCATTAACAGTATTGGAGTATTTAAATTGTAAAGAATTATTATTTCATCATTAAACAATAATATATGAATATGTCAATTCGGCTCGCAGGTTTGTTTCTGTTTGCATTTTCTTCTGTTGTTGTGACAGGTCAGGCGGAGACTCAGATTATCACAGAATCAAGCGTCCCAATCGAAGACATCTATTTGGACGGAGTTGTTCCCAGGAAATTGGTATTAGAAAAGCAGTTGCTCGCATATGAACATGTACGCGAAGCGGATGTCCCATGGGAAAAGCGGATTTGGAGAGTAATTGATATACGTGAAAAAATAAATTTGCCATTTGCTTATCCTGAGATGCCATTCTTTTCCATTCTGGCAGAGGTTGCCGAGAGCGGGGAGGTCAAAGTGTTTGCTGATGAGAAATTCAGGGAGATGCTGACGCCGGCAGAAGTAAGCGCAATATTGGTGTATTCTGACACTTCAGATGTCATTGATCCCATCACCCACGAAGTATCCAGAAAAGTAACGCGAAGCGAAATTAATCCAGTAGATATCATGCGATACAGGGTAAAGGAGGTATGGTACTTTGATAAGGAAGCTTCCAGAATGCAGGTGCGCATCCTTGGCATCGCACCTCTGCTTGAGGTCTTTGACCCGGACAGCGGAGCTTTTAAATATGAATTACCATTGTTTTGGATATACTACCCCAAAGCGCGTGAGGTGTTGTCGCGGCATACAGTCTTCAACGAAATGAATGATGCGTCGGTGATCACTTGGAGTGACCTGTTTGACATGCGTCGATTTTCTAGCTATATCTATAAGCAGTCTAATGTCCACGATATGCGGTTGATTGATTTATACCCTAACAGCGGTGTCGACAGATTACTCGCAGCAGAGCAGATAAAGTCCGAGTTGTTTAATTGGGAGCATGATTTGTGGACTTATTAGAAGAGGCGATGTCCGCCCTTTGGGGTTTTGATTGTGAGGCCTATTTTTCTAATATTCTGTCACCTTGTTGGGATCTTACTTGCGATGCGGTCCTCCATTCCCAAAATACAAACCCAAACACAAGAAGGTATTCGAATCCAACCAGCCAGAGATTTTCCAGGACGGGGTCGGTGCGGTAGGCAGAATAGCTCAGAAATGCCAAAGCTGACCAGATGACAGGATAACGAAATCGGGTAAATGGAGCAAGTGCCACAAGACCACAGATATACCATGGATGAACGATGCTCGCGAGCATGAGATATATTGTGAGGGCAAACAATGCGATACGGGGCCAGTTTTGAATCGTGGGTTTCTTTTCGAAGAAAAATAATCCTGCCAGAAGAGCAATGGTCAGAATAGAGGTGGCAGTTCCAATGGTGGCTATCATATTGTAGCCTTTATAGAGGAATCCGAACCAGCGAAAGACATAATATAATCCGGCATTGAATTCAAACGTGTGAAAATATAAGTCAAGGCTGTCAGCCGGACCGGCTGTTGTGGATGAGGAAAAGAAGGGGATGGCCAAAACGAGAAGCAATACGGCAACCATGCCCGAGAGTGTAAAGAAGCTGCGCCAGCCAAGGCGTCGCCAGAAGAAAGGGACTAGTATGACAGGGATGAGTTTGACAAAAATTGCTGTAACAAGAGCAGCTGCAGTTTTGAATAGATTGCGCATTGTTTGATGAGGAAGCACTTTGTCTTCGACGATCTTGCTGAATGTGGGAAGTAGGATATAGTAAGCAGCTACCATTCCCCATATCATCACACCTTCGAAATGGATGTTTCCGACTAATTCGATGATCACAAGTGGATTGAGTGCGTATAAGAGTGCGAGGTGTTTTTGATTTTTGCGCGACAGGATTTTAACTGTCATCCAGATAGTCGAGCACTCAGCAAGAAGGATGATTGTTTTAAGGACAATGGATGAAACAAGCCAGTTATCACCGCCGACCCAGGCTGCCATAGCAAAGATGTACTGGCTCAGAGGAGGGTAGACCGTGTGGTAGTCAGGGGAGTTGAGTTTGGCGAGCAGCTCAGCATTTAAAAAACCTGTGTCGCCGTATGATGCGATGAATTCAGATGGGACAATCGTGTAGGGGTTCAATCCCTGCAAAGTGCAATGGCCATCCCAGATGAATCGATAGAGATCATCCGAAAGATTTGGAAATGTAAAGACCAGGACGATACGTGCAAGAAGTGCCACTCCAAGCCAAAACCTGATGTCCACATTTCGCGACAGGGGGCGAATGACAACAAGGCCGTAGATCGATATGGCGCCTGCGAAAGGAAAGAGGATGATTGGCCAGTTTTCGCGCTCAATCGTAGCAGTCAGAAAAATTGTAGCTAGAAACAGCAGGGCTGTCGCCCATCGGCCGCGCCCATGCGTGATCAGGAATTTCTGAATCGCAGATGTCTGATTGAGTAATAGCAAATCGCTCCGTATCCGAATGTCAACAACAAATGAAAGAAAATAAAGGTAGTGTCGTTATAGTAAATAGCGGCAATAATTGCTCCCATAAAATAAATGGCGAGCAATCCTTCCAGAAATGTAGTAATCGGCACCTTCTCCGGTAGATATTTTGACTTGTTGAATGTATCGGTAATTGTCTGAATATTGAATTTTGGTGTCCTGATGAAAGGCGATTTTTTACCCATATAGCCCTGTAATACCGCAATCGAATTGTGGAGCGACAAGCCCATTGATAGTGACAGGAAGAGCGGGAACATCACAATGAACTTGAAAAATGTCCGTGTTTTTGACTCTCCGACCCAAGATGCCTGCACGTTTGCCACATAATACACAGCCGCGATACTGAGCAGACCGACCAGGAAGAATGTAAAATAGTCCGCGTTGATACCCAAGGGACCAAGTGCAAACAAGAGTGGGACGCTAAATACACCTACCAGAAACACAAATACAAAAATGCTGGAGGACAGCAAATGGATCGTTGCGTGGACTTTCTTTTTTCTCGTAAGACTTGATCTCCAGACAGTTGGCAGCATCTTTTTTGCGGTTTCAGCACCTCCCTTCATCCATCTGAACTGCTGGGCCTTGAGGCTGTTCATTTCGGCCGGTAATTCTGCCGGTGAGCCCACCTTCTCAAGGTATCTGATTGTCCATCCTTTGAGCTGGGCCCTGATGGACAGGTCGAGGTCTTCTGTCAGCGTATCTGCTTCCCAACCACCAGCGTCTTCAATCGTCTCCTTCCGCCATACACCGGCGGTGCCATTAAACTGAAGCAGATAGTCAGCCGCCTGGCGCCCACTCTGCTCGACAGTAAAGTGGACATTTAGCTGAAAGGCCTGAAGCCTGGTAATCAGGGAATAATCCTGGTTGAGGTGCTCCCACTTCGTCTGAACAACACCTATATCAGGGTCTTCAAAATATGGTATGGTCGCAAGAAGAAATTCAGGTTTTGGTAAAAAATCCGCGTCAAAAATGGCAATGAATTCCCCTTTCGCAAACTTGAGTCCATGCTGCAATGCCCCAGCCTTGAATCCCGTACGTTCTTTGCGCGTCACTAAATCAATATTGAATCCCTTATTCTTGTACTCCTCTACTTTCCTTCTCGACATATCAAGTGTCTCATCATCGGAGTCGTCAAGAATCTGAATCTCGAAGCGGTCTTTCGGATAGTTGAGCAGACAGATATTGTCAATGAGTCGATCGACAACATATTGCTCGTTGTACAGTGGTAACTGAATGGTGACAAACGGAGGTGTGTCGACAAACTTATCGTCGAATTCGAGAATAGCCGTCACGTCCTTCTTCTTGTATTGCCACAGTAATTGAAGCTGTGTCAGGCAAAATATGGTGATATACAACAGCGCTATACAGTAAATTGCAAAAACGAAATATCCCAATATTGCCATCATGTTTTCAAATCAATTTGAAGATTGTCCATAGAATTTTTTGGCCAGCGAGCACTGTCCCTTTCAGGGTGCCCGACACCTTGCTCTTCCCGATGCGTCGACGGTAGTTGACAGGAACCTCAATGCATTTCATACCTAATTTAGCTGCTTTGACCTGCATCTCTACAGTCCAACCGTATGTCTTGTCTACCATTTCCATCTCCATCAGTCGGTCCCATCTTACTGCTCTGAATGGCCCAAGGTCAGTAAACTCATATTTGTAGATCATTTTAATCAACGTCGTAGCGAGCCAGTTCCCAAACAGCTGTTGTGGGGTCATCGACCCGCGTTCAAGATGCCCCAATGCACGTGATCCAATCACGAGATCATATCCTTGATGGCAAATGGGAGCAATCACATTTGGCAATTCAGCTGGATAATCAGAATAATCTGCGTCGATAAAAACCACGATGTCAGGTTGAACCTCTTTTTTGCGTAAATAGTCAATACCGGCGAGGCAAGCATTTCCGTACCCTTTGGCGCTCTGCTCTACCACCGTTGCTCCAGCCTTCAGGGCATTCTTAGCGGTCGCATCCGTACTCGCATTGTTGCATACAACGACTTCACGCACCACGTCAGCCGGTATCTCACGCACCACCATTTCCACTCCGTTTTCTTCATTGAAAGCCGGAATAATGACATCTATATTCACTCTTCTTTGTACTTCTGAATTGAAGTCGCAAAAATAGTGCTTTAGCATTGACAAATCGTACGCTGGAAGACACCATTGTACGTTAATTAGTAAACAAGTTACCGGCAATCGTATACATTTGTCCCGCACAAAATACAACTGATGCGCATTCGTCTTTGGTATATGCTTTTTCTGGTTCCACTGTACTTCATGCAAAGCGCTTGCTTTGAGGAAGAATTTACCTCGTCAATGGATGCCAAACTGGAGTTTTCGCTTGATACACTACGCTTTGACACTGTTTTTACGGAGCTCGGATCAGCAACACGATCATTTAGAGTCTATAATAACAACGATCTGGCCATCATCATCAGTAATGTGCGTCTCGAGAGTCAAAATTCTTTTTTTCGGTTCAATATCGACGGGTTTCTCGGGCCAGAGGTCAAGGAAGTAGTAATTCGCAGCGGAGATTCGATTTGGGTCTTTGTGGAAGTGACTGTCGACCCGGATCAGGATGTGTCTGCAAGTCCATTTGTGATCGAAGAGCTTCTGATATTTCAAACAAACGGGAATACACAGGAGGTCCAGTTGGAGGCATGGGGACAGAATGCAAATTATTTTCCGAATAAAAATCATGGGAACAAAGTCTCATTGCTGAGCTGTGACCTTGGTGAAATCGTATGGGATGATCCCAAACCGTATGTGATCTATGGAACGATTATCATAGATTCATGTACGCTGGTGTGGCCGGCCGGAACGCAAATATTCGTACATGGCGGTATCGCGGATAATCAACTCGGTGTATTTAACGATGGGATTCTGTTTACGCTACCGAAAGGGCGTATTGTTTCGGAAGGGACCATAGAAGAACCGGTTATTGTGCAGGATGATCGTACCGAGAAGGAGTATACGGGCCTTTGGGGAGGGCTGCGATTTGGTCCGATGAGCGGTCCACACGAGTTTACGCATACCATTATCAGAAATGCGGCTACTGCGATCGGGGTGGATTCGGAAGCGACAGTAAATCTGACCTCCTCTGTTCTGCATTCAGCGGCAGGATCAGGATTATTTGCCAGGCATGCCACCGTGACTGCTGTAAACAGCCTGTTTTATGACAATGCATCGGCAGGCGTGGCCCTGACATTTGGAGGAAATTATCGCTTTGATTATTGCACGATTGCCAGTTTTGGAAATGGAACAGAAGCGCTCGTCGTGAATAATTTCTATTGTTCCGATCCGACATGCGCACAAGGTGCACTTGTGACGGACATTGATGCGCTGTTTTCAAATACGATTATTGTGGGCTCCGCAAAGGATGAAATACTCCTCGTAAATGCTGCGCCGGATTTACCGGAAATTGACTTCAATGTCGAAATGCGAAATTGCGTT
>QMOR01000014.1 GCA_003648285.1 Bacteroidota bacterium | reverse complement strand
GATGGAGAGTATACGGGCAGCGCGCCTAGCTCATTTCAGGCTGATACCACGCAGACATTGTTTATTGGCAAGCCAAAATCCATGGACAGTGAATATTTTAATGGATGGATGGATGACTTGCGTGTGTTTAACAAACAACTATCACAAACAGAAATATCTCAATTTAAAAACCGTACCGTAAATTCGGATGCAGAAGGACTCGCCGGATATTGGAAATTTGATGAGGGCATTGGCTCAAAAGCATTCGACCTGGCTTCCAGCAATCTCACAATGCATTTGTGCGGAGCTGAATGGACAGATGATGCACCAGGAATCATGAATGGCGCCGTCACTGACGCCTCTGGCACCTATAAAGTCGAAGGAATAAATTATGGTGGCGGGGAAACATTTACAGTTGAGCCGAGCAAGATTTCATATAGCAATTATGCGCTCGAATTTAATTCAGTTGCAGGTCAATACGTGGTGTTGCCTGACTCTATTTTATTCGGTGAAGAAAGTGCCTCCTATGAAATCAGACTAAATAATTTTGAAAATACAAGCGACTTTAGAACTGTTCTTTCAAAGCAATCTTCTGACGGAGGTCAAACTGATTTTAAAATTGATATTGTCGAAGGAAATATTCTCGCTGTAATTAATGGTGATGAGTATTTATTTGGAGTACTTGGTACAGGGTATCAACACCTTGTATTTACTTTCGAAAGTTCCATCGTCAGCCTATATAAAAATGCTGTCCTCCTGAATGAATTTGTCTACGGTGGCAATCCCAACGCAAGTGCAAACGGTTGGTTGATGGGAGCATCCCGAACGACAGGTGGCTACCATCAATACTTTAGCGGATTGATCGACGAATTGGCGTTTTATAATTCCGCCCTTGACATTGCACATATTGAGGAGTTATTCACCGGAGGCACAAATGCTCAGATCCCGGGACTCGCATCCTGGTTTCCTCTCAATGAAAGTATGGGAGCAACGTCTGAAGACATCGGCATCAGCAGAACTGGTGACGGAACGATTGAGGGGGCGACCTGGAGCACCGTAACGGGAATCAGCGATTTTTTCCCGCATGAATTTCAACCGGACAAGCGCCTGGTGACACTCAATGCCAATTCGACGAGCGCCGACCAGATAGACTTTACAGATCTCAGCACCATACCAGTGACAGGCTTTGTCCGCTATGATGGTACGTTTTGTTATGCAGACAGTGTCGAAATTCTTGTGAATGGCCTTTCGCAGACGCCACCTATCTACACAGATGCGTCAGGAAAATTCACTGCAGATTTTGAGCCTGGAGCGACTGTACTTCTATCGCCGAAACTTGAGAATCATGACTTCTCACCAGTGAGTTGGGAGCTCAAGAACCTCAACGCACCCGTTGCCGGAATCATTTTCAGGGATGTCACAAAGCGGGATATCGTTGGGCAGATTTCAGGTGGATTTTGCCACCTCTCTGTACTTGATGTCGGGCAATCAGTGGAAATTACTGTGCAGTCCCTCGATGAATGCTATTCACGGGTAATAGAGCTCAACGCGGCAAATAATGCTGATGGCAAATTTGTCATCAAAAATCTGCCACCAATAGAAATGAGCATTGCTGTAAGTGATCATGATGATCCTACCATCAAAGACTATTTTGCAGATTCAGGCGGTGAGAGTATGAGACTTGCCAAGAGCAACGACACCGTGGATTTTGTGTTTTATGCACAGCCAAACGTTGAAATCGACACTTTTGCGAAAAACGCTTGTGGGCTTATTCATCTGGAGCAGTACTCCACTTTATCCACTAAGATCAAGGTCTACGAACAGTATACTGGAGGGCGTTGTTATCAGGATACGTTTTTACTGAAAATCAATGATTTTATCTCTGATAAAAGTCAGGTCGACACTTTAGTTACTGATGGAGTGCACAAACTCAAAGTGTATCCCGGCGTGCCGAGGTTAGATCCGCCGCACACAAAACAACTCGAAGTAACTGGAATCGTAAATGGGCGCATCGCACCATTGGGCATCATAGCTGCCGTGGTGACCGGGGAGAGGCCACGCACTACATCATTTGCAAGTACGATGCCTGACTTCCCTTTGATGATCCTGCGGGACCCCCCAGGTGATGGGAGCCATTCGTATATCGAAAAAGGGCAAACATTTTGTAAAGATTGGAGCTTTGAAACGGTAGATGGCATCGGGGGCGGAGGGAAAAATAAAATCTCGCTCGGTGCGAAATTCACTATCGGTGTGGGTATTGGAGTCTGGAAAGCTGACGAAATAGAAGTCAAGGCTGAAACCACTACTGAATTTGACATAACGCGGACGCAAAAAACTTCTACCTCCGAGGAAGTCTGCCTGACCACAAACGAACGCATATCAACATCCTCTGGTCAGGATGTGGTCGGTGAGCAAGGAGGTGACGTATATGTAGGAGTAGCAATGAATGTCATTTTTGGCAAAACAGATGTATTAAAATACAATGAAGAGACATGTGGTTTTGATCTTGATACCAGCTTCATTATTAACCCCGACAAATTTCTTACCACATATGTGTATTCTGAATATCAATTGAAAACTAAAATACTCCCTGACTTTCTGGAATTGCACGACTCGCTCTCGTACGCGTCGTGGACAGCAATAATAGAGCAGAATGAACAATTCAAGAAAGACGCAATCTTCGAGCGCAATATTTCATTTGATGCTGGCGTCGTGTATGAGTACTTTGTCAAAAAAGATTCTGTGACATCGTCGTCCTTTGTGTTTGACAAGGCGTACACCGACCAAGTGGGTGTAACCGCAGGTTTCGAGCTTGGCGGAATCGGATTAGAGTCGAGTACATCAATCTCTGTGAGCACTGCCAATTCCAATTCTCAAAGTCAGTCACAATCATCGACTGTGCAAGTGGGATATGTGCTTGCTGACGATGATACAGGAGATTTTTTCTCGGTAACAGTAAAGAATGATAAGCGATACGGAACACCTGTTTTTAAAACAGAAAGCGGAACATCATCTTGCCCCTGGGAGCCCAATACCCAAAATCGCGACGAGGTTTCTATTACTGTAGACCGCGCGGTTGCAATAAATGTGCCCGCAAACGATGCGGCCCTCTTTAAGTTTACGCTTGGCAATATTAGCCAAAGTCAGGAGGCCAGACCATATATCCTGAAGGTAGCGAATGGCTCAAATCCGGATGGTGCCGTGATAAAAGTCAATGGTCAACCGCTAACTAGTGGCATTCGCTATAATGTGGATTTTCTAGGTGGTCAGGACGTAACAGTGACAGTCGAACGGGGGCCGGGAGCTTCACCTTTCACCTATAAAGGACTTGAGATCACCTGGTATGCCGAATGTGAATTTGAGCGGTCATTCGATGTGGCATTTCCTCTTGATGACAAATTCTTTACCTCCAGAAAACTGGATGTCTATTTTCTTGAACCCTGCTCACCGGTCAATATCAATTCTCCTAATAATGGTGAAGTCATCACCCCGGGAGATGATGATATTCTTCCTATTCGCATGGTAGAATATAACCGCGTCGATACGGACTTACTTTATATCAGCACACAATACAGAAGGGCAAATGCCAATGGTGTATGGGTAAATATCGCTCAGACGCCACGAGCAGATCTGGATCCAGTATTCGAAACGATCGAATGGAATACTGCCGGATTTTCGGATGGCTATTATGAAATCAGGGCAATTTCTACATGTCAGAGTGGTCAAAATCCTGGCATCTCCAAGGTTGTGACGGTACAGTTTGAAAGAACCGCTCCGCAACTTCTAGGTACTCCAGAGCCAGCAGATGGAATCTTATCAAAAGGAGATGAGATCAGTATTGCTTTTAATGAAAATATCAATTGCCTCAAGGTATTTCCAGCCGATATTTTTGACAACAATACGATCGGCCTCTACGACACACATACCGGAAAATTGGTAGACGCAACCATATCCTGTCTGGACAATAAAATTGTGATCATACCAAATGTGGCCAACAGTTTTATTGAAGGCAAAATACTCCGTGTGCAAGTCGACAGCATCCAGGATATGGCTGGAAATGAATTTGATGGTACAGAATGGGAGTTTTTTGTTGACCGTGGTCCGATACAACTTGAGGGAGGAGATCTCGATGTTGTTGTTTACCAGGGTGAGGAGAAGACTATTTTCCGAACTCTCATTAATACAGGAGGCAGCATCGCCAATTACGACCTCGATCACACACCTGTCTGGGTCAAAATAAATCCTCAGTCGGGGTCACTCTCTCCAGGAGGTGAAGTCGAGATGCGGTTTAAATTTGAAGACGATCTTCCCCAGGGTGAATATCTCGACACGCTCTATTTCTCTAACTCCCAGGGAGATGAGCGGGTTATCATTCACCTCAGGGTATTGTGTCCTCCACCGAATTGGGTAGTTAACTCTGCTCAGTATCCGCAGACGATGAACTTTATCCTGAGACCGAATATTGAAGGTGATTTTTCTGTTGATGAGGAGGATATCGTTTCAGCGTTCATCAATGGAGAATTGCGCGGTCGGCAGAACTTAACTTTCGAGCCCTTGCTCGGTGAGTACGTTGCGTACTTGACTGTCTATGGCGATAATGGCGATTTTGAGGCACCTGTAGACATACAACTGTGGGACGCCTCAGAATGTCTGCATTACAAGGAGGTGATCGAATCATTTAAATTCACACCAAATGGAGTAGTGGGAAATGTGACAGACCCGGTCGTTGTCCATACCAATAGCATTGTGCAACGAGAAATCTCAATAACAACTGGTTGGAATTGGATTTCATTTAACCTTGAATTTTCGGATAACTCATTGGATTCTGCATTGGCATCTCTCAACCATCCGGAAAATGATCTCATCAAGGGGCAGGCCCAATTTGCTGAGTACTTTGGTGACAATTGGTTGGGTTCGTTGACAGAGTTAGGCAACACGGGCATGTATCAATTCAGGGCAGATCAACCGGACACCATTCTGATGAATGGAAAACTCATTGATCCTGACTCACTTTCCATTCCCGTTGTTGACGGCTGGAACTGGATTGGATACCTGCCAAATAATGCGTCGACGGTTGACAACGCCCTGGCAAGTCTCAGTCCATCGGATGGTGATCTCATCAAAGGTCAGGAATCATTTGCACAATATGTGAATGGCACAGGCTGGATCGGATCGCTGAAATTTCTGAAGGCGCCACAAGGCTACCAGATCAGGATGAGTAATTTAGATACGATTTCCTATCCCGGCATATCAGGTAGTTTCACAAGCGAAAATCCTGACCTTCTGACGCGCTCCTGGGTTTCTGATTTTTGGGAAATCGACGCAACCAGATTTGAGTATTCCTCAACAATTACCGGATACTACTCGAGGGGTGAGAAGAATGTCACGACAGAGGATCACGAAATTGGTGTGTTTGTAAACGGAGAACTTCGGGGAGCCACAAAGTCAATATATATCACCTCGCTTGATATCCATTTGTTTTTCCTTACGATGTTTGCCAATGAGCCTGGCGAGCTGCTCGAATTCAAAATATATAATGATTTCGACGCAAGCTTGATAGATATGCAGGAGACATTTACATTCCAACCGAGTATGCATCAGGGCAGTGTTGAACATCCAATACCGTTTTCTGAAATATCATCCGTAGTCAAGGAGACGCAATTGATTTCATACTTTGAAGTATTCCCGAATCCATTTTCGCAAATTGCTCATGTTGAATTCCATTCTGACAAGAGTACGGAAGCAATCATTACAGTGCTTGACGCATTTGGCAAAGTGCATTTAAGACAAGAAGTCGATGCATCGTCAGGTGTGAATAACATTGAATTACAATTGCAAAAACTAATTCCTGGAATGTACTTCATTCGATTGAGTATGGATGACGGCGCGATCGTCAGAAAAATCATAAAGGGATAGTGATTGGAATAATTGTCATTAGGCAAATGACCCGCTCGAACTCCATCGGGTATAAACAAAGGCCCCTGTGTTTTACAGGGGCCTTTATATTTAAATAAATCTTGTATTTATCGCAATATTCAGCCTATTATCTATTTCGGATACAGATCAATATCAATTAGACCTATTCAGAACAATTCTCTTGACAACTGCCCTGTCTTGCAACAGTACCTCAACAAAGTATATACCAGGTAAGACATTGTCCAGGTCTATTTCGTAAAGTGAATTTACAAGTTCGACAGATTCATTCTGCTGTATCAGTTGTCCATTTAAGTTTATCACTTTGATGGATACAACGTCCCTTGCATCCGTGGGAAACTTCACAAAAAAAGTACCACTCGAAGGGTTTGGAAATACATCTATACCGGGTATATCCTTCAAATAGGTAACAGCTACAGAAGAAGTATCCCAACTCTGCTCCAGATTGACGCGTAGCAACTCTCCCAAGACTGGAAATTTAATTCTCACTATTCCATTATTTGGTGTGTCCCCAGTATTTTTTGAGTGCCAGATGATAATCTTGTCAACACCTTTGCCCATTCGGCTTGATGGATTCGAACCGACGCCAACTGAATCGATCCAACCTCCTGGATTCGGCTTAATCACTTCCCACAACTGATTCGAACTGGTTTGGACCAACACCTCTGTACGATTGGTATCAAACGCGATATCTTTCTGTTCGAGTGGCTGGACACTAGCCAGTATACTTGATGGTCCTGGTGCTTGCAAAATTGAATCCAGCTCACTGGAACCACCAGGAATGAATGACGCAGCAGACCCAAGTTTATAATCCGGTGCACCCAGCAAAACGAGATTATCATCCGTTTTGAAAGCGTACGTAATGGTTTCAGATTCCAGGTATCCACAGGTATCCAGGTCCCCAATTTTGTCACCGAGGGCATCTAGAATGCCACCAGCAGACAGGCTCAATCTCTTGGGTTCACCAATTTTCGACTTTTTGTCAGGAGAAAGAAAATACACAAGAACAGAAGGTGATGTTCCAATTACCGACTGTGGAAGTTTTATTGAATTTGCCGGAAAAAATATATTGTGTGAAGAGTCCGAAAATTCACACGTCACAGGCTGCCTTCGATCCGGCCAAAGTGCGTCATCGAGATCTTCACATTCGATGTCGAGCGTAAACCCTTTGCCATTTTCATCTGCAATCTGATCGATGATGATAAAATACAATCCGGGGTTTAACTCAATCACATCTTCGGTAGTCACTCCCTGCATTGCTTCAAACACAGAAATGCATTTTGTAGCGCATTGATAATTATATAAAAATACACCCATATCGCTATCAGGGGTGAGGCGCAATGTAGCTGTCACTGCCCGCTGAACTTCATACCTGTACACCTTTTCAGAGCCCAAAAATTTATTTGAAGGTCCGCGATAACAGCCATCATAATACCCTGTTTCTGAGCTGAAAAAACTCAATCCGGAAACAGCGTCAACTCTAGTCTCACCGCAAAACAACTGCCCACTCACCGCATCGCAAGCTGTGGTCTGAAGATTTTGCTGAATTACGAGATCATACTCGCCAGCATTGGTGCCACTTACAACAATATAATACATGCCTGGGTCGCTATCAAACGTATAGTCCCCATTTTCATCGCTACTGCCTATACACTCTTGTTCTGTGTGTTTCACAAAGTCTCTACACTTGAAGATAAATGCCTTCTTGTCACTGTCACCGTGGATGCTAAGCGTGATTGTATTCAGATCAGTTTCATAATCATACAAAAAAGTGCGTCCAAGAAGTGGGTCAGAAATTGGCACTCCGTAAAAATCAATAATACAAGGCACTTCTGACAGTGACGGCGTCAATACATTGAGATCCTCAAGTGTATCGCTAAACATCGTATTTGAAGAAATCAATGTAGACGACAAATCACAGATGGTGACCTGTGGATCGACAAAAAACGATGTGACAGCTGTGCAACCAACATCATCTGTCACTGTCACTGAGTATTGATCAATGGGTAAATCATGAATGGTATCCTGCATCTCGCCTGTTGACCAGATAAAAACAAACGGACTTGCACCACCTGATATTTCGGCCCAGGCCGATCCATCCATCCCATTTGTAGCCAATGTCGTCTTAACCTTAATCATAGGTGACAAAATTCTGCTCGGGTTGTTTAATATCATCTCAGATTGACATCCGTTTGGTGCAGTCACAATCAGTGTATAATCACCAGCCAATCGAATGCTGGTATCAGCAGTACTCGCTGCAAATCCACCTGGTCCAGTCCAGGCATACGTGACGCCATCAGTTATGGATTGACCCATGATAGCTATGCGCTCAGTTTGGCAGTCCACAGCTCCAAATGATACTGAAATATCTGGTGCAAGTGTGTCGTACACAACTTTTACCGAATCCATTCCGGAACATCCTTCATTACTTGTCGCAGTGATATAATAGGTGCCGGCTGTATCGACCACAGGATTTTGGTCTGTAGACATGAACCCACCCGGGCCAGTCCAGACATACATGTCTGTAGTGACACCAGCCATAATCGCCACAGTGCTCTCTGCACATGTCAGGGCACCACCAGATGCATTCAGCACGACATCCATTCCAAAAGAGAGGAAGATACTGTCAATCGCACAGCAACTGCCAGAAGTCACAGTTACGTAATACGAACCAGTAGTTGTGACATTAATCTCCTGCGTCGATTCACCCGTTGACCATGTATATGTATCTGCTCCGGCTCCGGCATCAAGTATGTGATTCTGTTCAGTACAGAGCAACAAATCATCTCCGAGATCAACGACGAGATCGTCATCATTCTTGAAATACACCGTCCAGGTGACCGTATCGGCATTACCACAATCGTCGTCCACCGTCGCTTGATACTTGACAATTCTGTTGATCGATCCATTACCACAATCCAGGTTAGAATCATCCAAAACGACAATTTCAATGGAGTCGGTCAGATTACCAAAACAGACGTCCGAGGCAGTGAGGTCCGGCATGACCGGTGTCGCGCTACATGAGATCGTGTCTGGCGCAGGTGCACCTTCAATAACCGGTGGCATATTGTCAGTAAGATTAACTGTAATCCACAGCGTGTCCGTGAATAACGGAGATGCCGGATTGACGCCAAGCGTACATGGTGTATCATCAGCATTGCCCTGGTCATCGCCACTACCGTCATACCCGATCACATAAAATCTCACGTCGATACTCCCTCCGCAAAGATGCGTCGTATCAGTGATCACAGGCGAATCCGCGTTAGCATTACAGCAGTTATCCAACGGAGACATCACGTGATTCCCAAACCAAATGTCATCTATTGCATCATCAATGCCGCATTCACCCGGGTAGTTGTACTGATTAATATGATCCTCCCAATAAGGGGCAAATCCATCAAGTACTGCAATGGAATATTCACAAACCATCTCCACTCCACCCATGTCGGTAGCGACATACTCCACGACGTTGTCACCGCCCCAAAACTCCACCGAGGTAGTCTCGCCCGGCGTGACATCTACAGTCATAGGGTCCGGTGGAACCAAATCAGTATTAGATCCACCACCCAAAGGGGGTATTCCTAAAAAAGTATACGTTGCCTGATACGATACCCACATGAACCCAACGGGAATGTCAGGAGCTGTGATTTCAATTGTTTTTGAACAGGCATCTTCCGTAATCACGACTGAGATATCATCGGGACATGTTAAATCGAGTATGTCGTCAGGAGATGCTAGTCCAAAAAAAGCGGCAATAACAGTGATCGCGCTTAACTGCAAAAAGGTTGTCATGTCGTATGGTTTTTTGATGATACGCGACTCTCCCCTTCACCGTTCACGTAAAATGGTTTCATTAAGTAGTTATTGAATATCTCTTTATTGTCTACATCACATTCTTCTCAATGATTCTTTTCAATCTGTTACAAGAACTATCGCTTATTCACTTGGCGGTCATCTTGCAATACGTATGATATCGTCACTTCGTATCCGGGGTATAAATCCACAAATCCGCCAATGCCCTGCCATCTCTGTCCTGCCCCGAGCCGATATATGCTTTTCCATCAATCACGAAAGCAATGGCTCCAAACCTAAGCTCCCCGCCAAAAGGTGTCACCTCTGACCAGGTATTTGTGGCTGGATCAAGAACGTGGAAATCGTTGTACACTTTGTCCAGGTTTCCACCAGTTCCACTACCAACATAGACCTTACCATCAATTGCAAATGCAACAGCATCATACCTCTTGCCATTAACCCCGGGAAACGGAGCCATCTCCTTCCACGTTCCGACATCGGGCCTGTACTCATACACTGTGTTGACAGGTCCCGCTCCCTGTCGATTTCCACCTATTACATAAATCGCGTCATCAGTGGCGGCAGCAGCAGCTCCAAAAACTCCCTCCCCTGAATCAGAAAATGGATTCGGAATAGAATCAGACCATCCAGTGGCAGGGTCAAATATATAAAGGTCCGAATATCGCTCGATTCCAGGTCCAACTCCAAATCCCACGTAGGCCTTTCCATCGTATCCCAGGCCGATTCCGTTCGCACGGGCTACTCCGGGAAATTCAGGAACAGTATAATCCCAAATCAATGAAGCTAAGTTCAAGCTATAAAAATAGGAGTGTACCTCATTATCATCATCTACTCCTAAGCCAAAGTAGAAATCATCACCAATAATAAATCCTTCACCATGTTGTCTGGGGTTATTTTCCAGCTCAAGCTCAAGGCCATCAATCCTGTCGTGCGTCATGGAGTCCTTTCCCTCAGGCTCAAGACTCCATAACGTGTATTCCTGTGAAGGAGAACACAAAAAATTGCACCCCAAACCAACAATGCCTTTTCCACTTTTTGAATCGGATACTCCAAAATAAAACGGGTACTCAAACGAGGTCAGCTGATTCCATCCGTCTTGCACATAAACCTCTACCGAGGGTGTGTAAATCGTATCATCATCTGTGATGGCATAAGCGCGGGAATAATACTTTTTATTGTAATCGAGAATAAATGCACTTTCAAATCCACCGGTCTTATCACGACTTCCAAGGGACACTCTTCCATCATTGATGGTCGGGTCCATACTCTCGGATATCACATGCCCATGGTCGATGACTCCTGTGAACCCGTCCGGGTCAAGGATTGTTAAAAATCCTTCCAGCGCCACTGAATCATTGTATACCTCTACGTCCCCCATTGAAATCGCAAACGTCTGGAATGAAAATGAAATCGGATCTCCGTATTTCAGGGAATCGCGCAGCACGATATAAGCTCTGACGTGATATTCTGATACATTCTCTGTAAAATCGGAGTCGACGATGCTGTATTCCAGATCTGCGTTGATATTGCTCGCCATCATGGATTTATCAGCACCCACTTCAGGGCGATCTGTGGTGGCCGACCATGCGAACCCATACTCGGAGATTTCTGTCAGATCGGAAGCATTTATCCTTCCCATAAACGTTGCCATGAGACCTTGCTCCTGCAATGGCTCAAGAGTTGTCACCGTAGGAAATTCGACCGGATCTAAATCACAAGATAACTGTAATGCCAGACAGCAAATAACAGCCAGTATGGCGTAATTTATTCTTGTCAAACGCATGTACAAGAGTTTAGAAATAATTGCATCTGTTTGGAGTATTCTACCTGTTGCCTTAAGTGATTCGGCGTATCAAACTAATCTAAAATTGTGAAAAATCCATATGAATACCAAACAATGACTAAATCCCGTGCGGGAGCTATCGCAAGAATTTGACACGCAAAACTAAGTCATTCGATACGCAAAACACTGTCAATAATTGTGTATCACCGAGATGATCATCCATGGTATTTTTCCAAAAAATTAGATAATCTTTCAGATACTTGCTATTATAGTGAGGTCTTTGTTACTACATGGCAAGACAGGCCGGTTAAAAACAAGAGCACGAAAACAACGATCCCAATCAAGCAATAAGCAATGAAGGCCCCAGTCTTGTTCCTCACATTTGCGAATGACCCGGACAATCACCTTGCCCTGCTCAAGCGCGAACGCAAGAATATCATGCGATCCTTACGCGAGCATGATGATAGCCGTCATATCAAGGTGGTGACTGAATCCGGCACGACGATCGAAGATATTTTTGAAATTTTTCACGCCTACGAAAATCAGGTTGCCATATTCCACTACGGGGGACATGCAGGGGGGAGTCACCTGCGACTTGAAGATGACGGTTCAGGTACAGCAGATGCCCAGATAGTAGGGCTCGCTAAGTTTTTAGGGCAACAAGAGTCTCTCAAACTCGCATTTCTAAATGGCTGTGCGACCGGTCCGCAGGTATCGACACTCCTTGAGAATGGTGTAAAAGCTGTCATCGCGACTTCATCAAAGATTCAGGATCAGATGGCGACTGAGTTTGCCGAGCAGTTTTACTTTGCGCTTTCAAACTTTGCCTCTATTCAAAAGTCATTTGACACCGCTACCGCTTTCATAAGTGCGAAGTACTCTTCACATCCTCCGATCGATATCCACAGGGGTTTGTCGACATGGGGCGAGGCAGAAGATCCCGAAGAGGGATTGCCGTGGGGTTTATTTGTAGCTAAAGGTGCCGAGGACAGTCTCCAGTGGACACTTCCACAAGCGAGCCAGATCGAAAAAACGATTCGCGGCCGCATGGCCTATGAGCAGCGTATGGAGGTCAACGATCTGCTCATCGATACCGTTTGCGAAGAACTTGCCCTG
Source organism: Bacteroidota bacterium (assembly GCA_003648285.1). GTDB lineage: Bacteria > Bacteroidota > Bacteroidia > Chitinophagales > Saprospiraceae > B8-G4. The sequence goes on along the minus strand of QMOR01000014.1, from coordinate 8,741 downwards.
TACTCAAAGGACCTCGACTATGAGCTCAATAAGGAAAACCTGGTGATCGCCTCGATTATCAGGGAAATCGTCGACTCTTTTCCACTGCCCATAGGAGAGCAACTGCGAAAGCTCTTCACAAGAAGTAATAATCCGTCAGAGCCGGATGAAATGGAGCTCTTTACCGAAACGCGGTTGCGTCAAATCTATCAGACGCATCGCGCCACGGCACAGTTCATCGCGTTTATCCTGCTATCACAACTCTGGGATGCGAAGTATGAAAACCCCGAATTGCAAATCGATGAAGATCACGTCGTGGTTTTCAATAGTTTTTTCGCAATCAGTGAGGAAAATTTTGGCCGCTTCGATTATTTCGCTCTGACCAAAGTGATTACAGACATTTTTGATGCGCATCATATTTCCTACTTTCTGGAAGAATTAAAGGAGATTAAAGTGAACCCGGACTCGAATAGCGAGCTGTCCAATGCCATTCAGTTTTTGGAAGCCGCCAATAAGGATTTACTCAACAACAAGATCAATTCCGACGACTTGGAAAACATCTGCCTGCAAGCAGAAGAAGCTCTTGGCCATGTCTTGCGCACGGTGGCATTTATGGCAAAATACAAGTTAGCAACAATCAAAAATATCGAGATTATAAAGCGCCGGCATGAAGAAGCCAATTACCGGCACAGTCATATTGAACTCAACAGGGCCATTACCATCGCCGGAACCAAAATCACAGAAATCGGAGAAGTGTTTAAAAACTTTACAGACAATAAATCTGTCCTGTTTCTGAAGACACATGAAAATAATATTATCAGCTATTTGAGTTTGTCACCGTTTATCATCGACCTGAATGCGCTTGACAACGAGCACAGCTCAAAACTCTATTTATTCAGTTATCAAAAGAAAGCCGACTACTACTATCAATTTTTAAATAATTATAAAGATGACCTACTTGTCATCAATGACTCTGCGTACAAGCGTATAAAAGATGAATTTGAAAAATTCAAGGCCAATATTCACGGAAATGCCTACGCTCCTCAAAAGGCACAAACGCCGGCTCGAGGATCACGTTTTAGCCGCAAAAGATAAATAACAGGACCAAGGACAATAAACAGGACAAATTCCAATGAAAAAGACATCTCCATTCAAATTTCTTAACGCCTACGAAAAGGCCGACCGGTCTATTTTCTTCGGGCGCGACAAGGAAATTGAAGCATTGTACGAGATGGCTCATCAGTCCAACCTCACACTGGTATACGGAAAGTCCGGCACCGGAAAGACAAGCCTGATCCAGTGTGGCCTCGCCAACAGGTTTGCCGCCTCAGACTGGCTCGATGTCTTCGTGCGCCGTAAGGATGATATCAATACGTCATTGTATGATGCCCTTTCCAAACAAACAAATGCACGAGAGAGCAAGTCCAGAAGCTCGCTGCGGGAAAGATTGCAGAAGCGCAGAAAAACGACTAGCAAGCAAGATACTGAGGGGTCTGCGATCAGTGACACATACAGTCCTGTGGTCAATGTCCTCAACAGTCTTTACACACATTACTTTAAGCCCGTCTATTTAATATTCGACCAGTTTGAAGAGCTTTTTATTCTCGGAGATGAAGAAGAGCGGCGTCAGTTTTATCAGACCATTTCAGAAATTGTAGATGTATGCGCCTATTGTCATGTCATTTTTGTCTTGCGCGAAGAGTCAATTGCACAGCTCTATGATTTTGAAAGTGTCCTTCCAAATCTTTTTGAAAAAAGACTGCGGGTTGAGCCACTTAGCAGAGCAAATGCAATAGAAGTTGTTGCAAATACGACCGCAAAATTTGACATTGCTTTAGAAGATGATACGGTTGCCTCAGGGGTGATTGATGCGATCGCCTCCGGAAAAGGACAAGCCGAGCTCACCTATTTGCAGGTCTTCCTCGATGCCTTATACCAGGAAGCTGATGAAGACAATCCGGTTTTCACACATGATCTGGTAAAGAAGCTCGGGGGGATTGAAGATGTGCTGGCTGATTTCTTAAAAACACAGTCTGAAAGAATTCAATTAAACTTACTGCGGACCTATTCCGGCGTCAGTGAGCGTTCGGTGCGAAATGTACTCAACGCATTTGTCACACTCGAAGGGACCAAGCAACCCATTGTGCTATCGCAATTACACATTCCGAGCTTGTCAGATGAGCAAGTCGAGTATTGCGTCAAAGAGTTGGAAAGTGCCCGGATTCTAAGATTCAGCGATGATCGCTATGAGCTGAGTCATGATGCATTGGCTGCTCGCATTGCGGCCTCGAGAAGTACAGTTGACATTGCATATCTCGAGGCTGTCAAGTTGATCAAGGAGCGCTCAAAAGCATTTCAGAGTACGCAAACATATCTGAGCGCGAGCGAGATCAGTTTTATACAACCTTACCGCAAAAGGATCGATGCAGAGGCTGGGCTCAAGCCGGAGGAAGTCCAATATATCGGAGATAGTATCCGTGCCGATAGAAAGAGAAAACGCAAGCGCAACAGGCAAATCGCAGTCGTCGGAACATTGCTGACAATAGGATTTCTCACATCAGTGGTTCTTTGGCTTGGCACCAAAGAGGCCAATTACGGCCGCCTGATCCAGATGGGAGATGCCGCTGTGGGTCGGAGTGATTTTCCAGGTGCTATCGCTGCCTTTGAAAATGCAGTTGACGTTAAGAGATCGTCTATTGAAGCAGAAGAACGACTTGAATCTGCCAGCAACATGCAGAAAATCCATGTACTGTATGTCGACCTTATTGAGGACGCGGAGAAACTCACTCTTCTGGATACAAACAGAACATATCTCGCAAACTGCGACAGTCTTTTGAAGGCAAAGGACTTGTACACTGAGGCACTTGCACTAGATATCAGCCGGACCGCCCGACATGATGCAACCAATAAAAAACAAGCCGTTCAAAATGAATTGAAAGTTATATTCGGAGACCTTGAACGCCGGGGCGACATCATGAAAGCTGTAGATAAAAAATTGGGCTATTCAAATGCCCTGCCACTTTATGAACAGGCACTAAAGGTAAACCCGGATAATAGCCTCGTCAGGCAAAAAATTGAAATTTGCAAACAGAATTTACAGGAATGAGCAAAGTAAATCACATATCTGTAAGTTATAATTGGGTATTTGTCTGCCTGCTATTTTGCATATGCTCATCAACATTATTAGCACAGGTGCCCGCACAAATGGAGTCGCACTCTTATGCGATCAAGGCTGATATAGATCTGCTTGGAGAATCACTGCAGAACATAAAAATTGACACTATCGGAAATTCGGATCGCCTCACTGACGTTGCCCTTTTATTAAAGCAAGGCGAGTTGCACATCACATATACATTGAGCGACAATATTCCGAAAGAAGAACGCAATGGTGAGTACAATATTCATGCTGTCATATCTGTGAATGATGACGAGCTCCACATCCGGCCGGATAAAATACTCGGGGATTATGGGAAGGGCATTTCTACGCATGACGGCTTTAGACGCACATTTATTGTGACTGATTTAATCGAGGACTATGTCACACTCGAAGGCCAGCTCACGATACAGCTCAATATCAGCTATACATATCAAGTCGTTCTGGATTTTGATTTTAATTGTAATGACAAGCCTAAATTTACAACCGGACAACGAATCCCGTATCTCATCGGCGGTGTTGTCGGAGCGGGTCTTGGTGTTTGGGGCATTGTGATTGAGGCTGAGGCGCAGGACAAATACGATCAATACAAGAGTCAGATCAATGACGACACGGTATTGTTCGATGAGGCCAACCGGGAGCATAAATCAGCCCAGGCACTTATGATTGCCGGTGGGGCTATCATTGTCACCGACGCGGTGCTTTATTTGATACGTTCCAAAAAATATAAAAAACGGAAAAAGATATACGATAAATACTGTCCCAATGATATCAGCTTTCGACCTGTCATCGAGTTGCCGGGTGTTGCACGACCATCGGGCTCAGTGGGACTGGCTATGCATTATACCTTTTAAATTAAAAACATGTTGCGTTTCATAACGGCATCTGTATTTATTCTCTTCGGACACTTCGCGTATGCGCAAGGGCTTTCGTGCTTTGATGCATTTATGCATGATGGACGCGTTGCCGTTAGTGAATTCGAATATCAATTGGGGATCAGGCATTTTGAGGCTGCTCGCCAATGCCCTGACATTTCACTTACGCAGGATAGTGTTGCATCCGGAGCTATCGTAGAGGCAAATGAAATTTGGCGCAATAGCCTCAAGTCAGCCATTGCCACGGCAAAGGCTGAACGACTCACTGCCGAAAAAGCAAGAGAAGCAATGGAGCTCGCCCGCGATACGGCCAAAGCGAATGAGCAAAAAGCCATCGCTGCTACGATTCTTGCCAACAGGCGGGCGGATCAGGCTGAGGCCAGCAGGCTGTCCTTGTTGTCTATGGAGCAGACAGATGACGGCAGTCCTGAAGAGGCGCTGCTATTGGGCCTTGTGGCAATGGACATCATGGAAGATTCTGCCAGTGCACCCGTCTGGCGCGCATTCGGTAATGCGGCATTTGCCAATTATGCCACCACGATGCAAGAAATGGATGGCGGAGTACTCGAATTACACTTCGACCCGCATGGTTGGAGTTTTGCGGCGAGATCTGCGGGTGGCACACTCAGGTTTTACGAAAATGATATACTAAAATTTGAAGAAAGACGGGGATTGATATACGATTTGAGTTTACCGGGTGATGTGGACAAAAATTTTGTCTCAGTGGGCTCAGACTCTACGGCACAGGTCTGGGATCGCAATGGGACAGAAGTTGCAAATCTATCAGCTCAAAAATCTCTGGTCGTCAATGTGCTATACGATCCTCGCGGTGAGAGTTTTCTGACCATCGACAGGGACTTTAATATGAGCAGGTGGACGTCAATGAGCGACCCACCTATCCTGTTCACCGGACATACAGGACCAATTTCCTCCGCAGAGTTCTCCTATGGTGGAGACTTGATTTTAAGTCGGTCACTGGACCAATCTGTCCGGTTGTGGAAGGACGATGGCACCCTCATTATCGAACATAAACACGATGCATTTATCACAGCTGCAATCTTTTCTCAGGATGACAAGACGTGGTTGACTGCAACAACTGAGGGCAATGCATTTCTATGGGATAGAAAAGGAGGTATGATTGGACGATTGTCCGGGCATACTGACGCTATCACCTCTGCAAAATTTACCCCGACTGGCAATATGATTCTGACGAGTTCACTTGATGGTACAGCTCGTCTTTGGTCTTTGGGCGGGCGAGTAGTACAGACTGCTCATCCAGACAATACCCCTGTTCTTGATGCCGAATTGTCGAAACGTGGCCATCGTATCCTGTTGCGCTCGAAAAGTGGTCTGGTGACCATTTGCGACGCAAAACTCAATACTCTATGGACACTCTCAGAGTATCATCATTCTAACTCACTTGTTGCGGCACATATATCAGCAGACGGTAATTATATTCTGACATCAGCTGATGATCAGGCTGTGCGTTTGTGGAATGCAAACGGAGAAGAGGTCATGAGTCCACCCCTCTTCGAAGGCGCAATCTGGGGAAGTGGATTTACACCCGATGGTAAGAAAATATGGGCATGCTCCGAAGATGGATCTGCATGGGTCTGTACACTTCCGAATTTGATGTTTGAGGGTATTCAGCAAGGTGATTACCCTGTGCCTGAACTGACAGACAAGATCAAGCGGCGCTACGATATCAGTGATAATTAGTAGCGGTCGTTCATATTAATACAGCCTTCAGGACACATCTGCGACAACCTACTTGTCATCTCCTTTTCCTGCCTTCTTTACAGCATCCTCAACATCCTCTGTCGCTTTCATAAGGTCATCAAGTTTCTTCTTGCGCTTGTCACCAGTGCCGTTTTCTTTAGGTTTGGCTGCCTGTGGCTGTGGCTTCTCTCCATTTCCGGAAAAGCCCGACTCGCTGAAGGTGAAGCCTCCCTTGTCTGTATCAACGTAGATCGTCTCACCTTCTGTAAACTCGCTCGCAAGCACATAGCGTGAGAGCTGGTTGACGATTTGCTTCTGAATGACACGCTTCAACGGGCGCGCTCCAAACTGTGGATCATAACCCATATCCGCGAGCAGATTCATTGCGTTATCACTCACTTCTATGCTTAAACCACGGTGCTTGAGATTCTTCCGCACATCATTTAGCAATAGACCTGCGATCTCCTTGATCTCTTCCTTTGTCAAGGGCGCAAACATGATTTTCTCGTCGATTCTGTTGAGAAACTCGGGCCTCAAATGCTCCTTGAGTGCGTTAAAAACCTCGGTCTTCGTCGTTTCTATGATTTCTGCGCGATGTTCTTCACCAACCGCAGCGAGATCTTCAAAATTCTCGAGAATCGTATCGGCGGCCATATTCGAGGTCATGATGATGATCGTATTCTTGAAGTTGGCGACGCGTCCCTTGTTATCGGTCAACCGGCCATCGTCGAGTACCTGTAGCAAGACGTTGAAAGTATCCGGATGGGCTTTTTCGATCTCATCGAGCAGGATGATCGAATACGGGCGTCTCCGTACCGCTTCTGTCAGCTGTCCTCCCTCATCATAACCGACATATCCCGGAGGTGCTCCCACGAGTCGTGAAACTGAATGCCGCTCCTGGTATTCACTCATGTCAATACGCGTGATTGCCTTGGAGTCGTCAAAGAGCACTTCTGCGAGTGCTTTTGCCAATTCTGTTTTACCCACACCAGTCGGCCCGAGGAAGATAAACGACCCAATCGGCTTTTTCGGGTCCTGCAACCCGGCACGTGAGCGCCTGACTGCGTCCGAAACAGCTACGACCGCCTCGTGTTGTCCGATCAACCGTTTGTGAATTTCATCTTCGAGGGTAAGAAGTTTTTCCTTTTCGCTCTGCAGCATCTTCGAGACCGGTATCCCCGTCCAACGTGCTACTACATCGGCGATATCACTCGCAGTCACTTCCTCGTTTGTGAATCTCCCTTCCTCGGGCAGGTTATCAAGCTTCTCCTCTGCGGCCATCAGCATGGCCTTCTGTTCCTGCATTTCACCGTATCGAATCTTCGCTACCCGTTCAAAATCACTGTCACGTTCTGCTTTTGCTGCCTCCAGCTCAAGCTCTTCTATCCGCGTCTTGACATTTTGAACTGCCTCGACGATGTCCTTCTCATTCTGCCACGCCGCTGTCAATCCCTGCAGCTCAGACTGCGCATTCGCAATCTGCTCCTGGATGATCTTCATCTTCTTCTTGTCGCCCTCGCGTTTGATAAACTCGCGCTCGATCTCAAGCTGACGCACTCTCCGGTCAATCTCGTCTATCTCATCTGGCACAGAATCGAGCTCAAGGCGCAGTTTTGCAGCTGCCTCGTCAATCAGGTCGATGGCCTTGTCGGGCAACTGTCGATCGGCGATATACCTGTGTGAAAGTTCCGCCGCACTGATCAGCGCATCATCACGAATATCAATCTTGTGATAGATTTCGTACTTCTCCTGGATTCCTCTCAGAATCGAAATCGTATCCTCCACACTCGGCTCGTCGATATAGACGGTCTGGAATCTCCTGACCAGTGCTTTATCATTCTCGAAATATTTCGAATACTCGTCAGACGTTGTGGCCCCAATCGTTCTCAATTCTCCACGTGCAAGGGCAGGCTTGAGAATATTAGCCGCGTCCATCGCTCCACTTCCACCACCGGCACCGATGAGCGTGTGTATTTCATCAATGAAAAGGATAATCTCCCCCTCAGAGTTCTTCACCTCATTGATCACCCCTTTGAGTCTCTCTTCAAATTCTCCCTTGTACTTGGCCCCGGCGATGAGTGATGCGAGATCGAGCACATAGATTTGCTTGGTCAACAGGCTTTCCGGCACGTCCTTCTGTACGATTCTCCATGCGATGCCCTCTACGATTGCTGTCTTACCGACCCCGGCCTCTCCGATCAGGATCGGATTGTTCTTTTTGCGCCGTGAGAGGATATGCATGATTCGTCTGATCTCTTCGTCTCTGCCCACGATCGGATCAAGCTTACCCGACTCGGCTCTTTCGTTGAGATTGACGGCATACTTCTTTAGTGCATTGTACTGATTGTCTGTCTGCTGGTCTGTGACCGACTTGCCCTTGCGCAATTCCTTGATCGCCTCTTTAAGGGTCTTCTCTGTTGCGCCGAGCTCTCTCAGCAGGCGTCCTCCTTTGTCTTTTCCCTGCACGATAGCAAGGAGGATGATTTCTATTGAAATATATTCATCACCAAATTCTTTGAGCAGTTTCTTGGCTCTCGCCAATGCCGCATTTGCATCGTTGGTGAGATACTGCTTGTCGGTGCCCTCTACCTTGGGGTAAGTCTTCAATTCCTTTGCAAGCTCTCGCTCGAGCATTGTCAGGCTCACGTCTACCTTCTGGAAGAGAAATTTTGAAACATCCTCGTTGGTCTCCATGATGCCCTTGATCAGGTGTACGGTATCTACCGTCTGCTGATCGTAGCCACCTGCGACGCGTTGCGCCTGGAGGATGGATTCCTGCGCTTTTATTGTGAAATTATCGTAAGTCATATGTTTGGGTTATGGTTATCTAAAATTGATTTGTGTCTTCCCTTTTCAATCCGCAAAAGGAGTACCATGCCCTAAATTGGTACATTTTGGCAGATTATTGCGGAAATAGGTGCCAAAGTTGCCGTATTCCTGTTCGAGTTGACTCGCATATTGCCCGTACTGTTCATTGTAAACCGCAAAATGAAATGTTTCGGCAGGCTACCTAT
>QMOR01000013.1 GCA_003648285.1 Bacteroidota bacterium | reverse complement strand
AGTTTTTCTTTTGCCACTAATGTCACGAATGAACACTAATGAATTACGATCTAAAGAAAGGCAATGCATTATTAGTGAAAATTCGTGCAATTAGTGGCAGCCCTAATAAATCTTGTCTCTTCATTACACCTCTCAAATCATCACCATTATTTCACTATGCCGGTATACTCAGAGTGACTCTCGTACCATTCGCATTACCTTCTGAATCAACTTTATCCTCCACGATCACTGAAATGCCCAGCGAGCTCATTCTGTTAAGAATCTCAATCCGGTCCTTCGTAATCCCCATCCCCATACTCTTATAACGCACAGCGGATAAGCTTTTTAGTTCACGTGCGCGATCCCGGCCGATACCGTCATCATCTATCACACAAGAAATACTATCGTCCTTTCTGGAAAACTTTAAAGTGAGATTCCCCTTCTCCTTCTTGTGCATGAGTCCGTGCCAAATTGCATTTTCTATATATGGCTGAAGTAACATTGGTGGGATCTGTACATCCTCAAGATCAATATCATCATCTACAATGCAATTAAATTCAAATGCATTCTCAAATCGAAGCTGTTCGAGATCGACGTACAGCACCAATGTTTCCAGCTCGTCTTTCAACGAGATGACCTTCTCCCTCGAGTGTTGCAATATCCGACGTATGAGGTGTGCAAAATCGGAGAGGTATTCCGCGGCCTTCTCCGTATTTGCTTGCAGAATAAAGTCCTTTATCGAATTGAGACTGTTGAACATGAAGTGTGGATTGATCTGTGACCGCAGGGCCTTCAATTCCAACTCGGCCATTCTTTTGTTGACTTCAGTTTTTGCCTCTTCCTGGCTTCGGATTGAATTTATACGATATTTATACGTGAGGTAAATCGCAATTATCAATAATAAAATTGCAACTCCGATAAACCATGCTTGCAGATAATACGGTGTGGGAATATGAATGAAAAGTTGCCGTATTGGCGCAATTGACGATGGTGATCCGGCTTTCACTTCGAATGTATAATCTCCGGGTGAAAGTGCCGGAAGCGTTACGAGTTTGTTTTGCCCGATATCGATCCAATCTTCCTCTTCTGACAACCTGTAGCTGTATATCAACCTGCTATCATCCGGATATGCGAGTCCCTGGAAGCGTATATCTATGACATTCTTACCAAGTGGTGCTGAAATATTACTGAGATAGTTTACGTCGAGATCACTTGATATATCGACACCATTTACCCTGATCGCCTTAATAGCAATAGACTCCTGTCTCGGCGAGAGTGAATTCCATAGTGAGTCGGGATGAAATACGATGATCCCATTCTTGTTGACGGTGACAATGCGACCATCCGGTGTTTCGATAATTTGACGGGGATCGATATATATCTGTGGCAGTCCTTCATTCACTCCAAAGTATCTCACCTCGCCCGTTTGAGGTTCTATACAATTTATACCGTTCGTAGTAAATAACCATATCCTTCCTTTTTGATCTGCAAACAGTTCGTGAATTTCACTTGAGGCGAGACCATTTTGAACTGTATATTTTTCAATTAAAATGAGACTATCTCCATCGATTCTGTACCGCCCCATAAACTCCACTCCTGCAATCCAGAGGGTCCCTTCTGAATCCTCTATCACGTCAGAAACAGGTTGACCATTGGGATTAAAGCTCACATCGAAATGCAATAATCTGGCAACCCCGGATCGCAAATCCAAACGGTGCACAACACTTGATACGAGATATGCACGGTCCTTCGACGGGCTGAAGCTAAATCCAACAAAGTCTTTGTCATAAGAAGTCACCCCTTTCCAGACTGGAAGGTCCTCCACATCAACTTCTCGCGCATTTTCTCCTTCGGGATGAAACCACATAAACTTTTGGTTTCCCACTGCGCCGATCCAACCCTTTGCACTTGTGCGCATACTCCAAACCCATGGGATCGATACCTTATCAAATAAATGGGTCTTGTCAATCGTAATTTCCTTTTTTCCATCCAGCCGATACATCTGACCATTTCCGTTGAGCCATAATCGACTATTTGCGTCAACAGCCAGCCCATACATATCATGAGTTGTCTCTATAAAATCGGCCTGACGAGAGCTAGCTTCATTTAAGGGAATTCTATAAATACGCTTGTTGCTGACACCAATTGAATACGACAGGTACAACAGATCATTTGCCGGGTCATAAGCGAGCCTTCCCGGATAAATTCTTTCTGTGGCATCAAACTGGTCAAGAGAAAAATACCGGATATTCTGATCGCGTGGATTGACAATTGTCGCGCCTTGGGTATTGGCGATCCAGACATTCCCCGCATCATCCATTGACATACGATTGAATTCACCGGCCTCATTATCCTGTGAGCGATAGAGTAGATTGAATTCTCCATTGTCGTCCATTCTCAGAATGGCATTCCCCGTATTCATCCAGTATTTATCGTCCACAGGCAACAAACTCCTCGAAATGAAGCTTGCATTACTGTCTACTCTAAACGCCAGTACCAATGCCTCATTGGTTGTTGTAGAAAACTTTGACACCCCATTTACAACACGGACTCCATACAGATTACCCAAACTATCCTGAAAAATGTTCACCCCACCGTTTGGATATGAGGTAAACGACTTGAGCCGCTTATTAAATGAGACCGTGCCATAGCCCCCACTGGCGTTCTCATGCTCATAGTCCACAACTGAAAGCCATAGCATTTCCTCGTTCCGTACATCCTGTAGTATGCTACTTATCGAGAGCCGGCGACCATATTTTTCGGGATCGATCCAATCTGGTTGGTATGAAGTGAAGGATTCAGTTTCCCGGTCGAAGCACAACAGTTGGAAGTGATGCCCCCCAACCCACAGACAGCCGTTCTCGTCCTCGAGTAATCCATGCGCTGTCGGTGTCATGAAATAAGGAAGCTTGGGTAAGGGATATCTTCGGAAATTGCCGGTTCGGGGATTGAAGCTGTTGAGTCCGCCGTACCGTAACCCAATCCAAATCAAGCTATCGGATGCGACAATGAGATTATAAACCTCACCCGAACCGATACTCGTCGAGTCGTCAGGATTGTGTGCAAACAGGTCAAACTCGCTGCCATCGTATCTCACTAGTCCTTGAGTGCCCCCCATGTAGACAAAGCCATTGGGACCCTGGATTACCGTGTTTACGCGCATGTTGAGTCCTTGAGATGGTCCCAATTGAGTCGTACGCAATCCACGCCACTGGGCGCTCAGCATTGTCACCACGAAAGTGAATGTGAGTATAAAACCCAACCTTTTGAGCAGTAGATTCACAATGCATGCTTCATTTGCGGCTATTCCCTGGACTTTATCAGCGCTGGTTTAGCTCGTGATATACTCGAAATAATATCATCCAAAACAAATATATCACTATGACACCACATGATTGCCTGAGATTAAGCGTACAGGCACAAATGCTGAGTGAAGTAGCTCAATAATCAGGTTATCGGTATTTCCACCATGTCATGGAATTAATCTTCAACCCGGTTATCCTTACTGACAGCTATAATTGCTCCGTCCTTATTCACGACAGCAATGTTCTGCAGTGAAGCATTCAAGCGCAAAATGCAGGCATCCATTGTGAGTCGAGCTTGCCCTCCGGTATTAAATACAGCCCCACCTGCTCCGTCCGATGTATTGAGTTCAATAATCACATTGCGCAAAGTCGCTTGTCCATGGGACAGTACTCCCGCGCCCTGATCACTCACATTTGGAGCCCCGTCCGCATTCCCCATTGTAACGACAACACCATCAAGCAGGCAATCAGTACATCCGGAGCTCATGAGTACGACATGATATGTATTGTCTGAGTCATCTGTTGATACCCCAATATCACCACTGAGTTTGGTAATATTGAGTGTTGGATCCCGATCGCCAAGGTTAAGCTCACCACCGGCGAAGCCCCCATATAACTGCATTGTATCATTGAGTACAAAACTGGCGGTGCGCAAAGTGCCGGGCGTCGGATGATATGTCCCGTTGGCAATCCATATTTGCTCAATCTGGGGAAATACCTTGGCCGAAAGTAACGCATCCTGAAGATCAGTATACGCATCAGTCCATGAAGTCCCGTTATTGGCACCTGTGGCAGCTGAATCAACATAGGCAACAATACCGCCGAGCCAGCAAGTGTCACAAATCATCACAAACTCATCTGCTCCAATATCCGGCACCAGGCCATCACGCACATCGCCGTCAATGTCGATAGTCACACCGGCAATAGGCGTACCTGCTTCATCCAGGAGCACAGCGGATGTATGTAGATTTGTATCTGATACAAACATGGGATCTGTGTCAAGAGAATTAAGGTCAAATGCCGTACTATCCTGCCACTCAGGTAGGTCAGCAACCGTATATCCATTCGCAATGATAAAATTTGCCCCGCTCAAATTGTGAAAGCAATTATAATTGGCATCTTCTAATCCCGAATTATTGAAGCGAAGCACCTCCCCTTCGGCAGATGAATTGAGTAGAACATTATTGTAAAGCCTTATGTTCGTACTATTCGTACTATTAAAAGTCCTGTTATTCGTATTATTTGTTTTCGTCGTAAAATTATGGCCTGAATTAAACACGAAGTCCATATACGTGCTCCCATTTATATTAAAGGCGTAGCACGTTGATGTGCCCCCAATAGCCGAAAAATTATTGGCAAACATGGAGCGGCGGGTGGCATCTGACTTACACGATGTAGTATAGATGCCATGTCTGCCGGATTGAGCTACAATCGTATTCTTCAATACCTGTACAGCACTGTCGCACTGGTTCATGTAGATCCCGTAAAACGACGTATACCCTGTATTGTATATTAAATTCCCATCAATTACGACTCCATCCTCACGATATACATCAATCCCTCGTGCACGTGCCGGAAAGATAATATTGCTGCGAATCACAGTTCCCGAGAGTTGATTATTGCCACCTCGAATAGAAATGCCGTAGCTGCCATGGGTGATGAGATTATTTTCAATTGCGTTACCTATGTCAGCACCCGTTGCTGAGTAAATTACTGCATGCGTGCTACTTGTATTACTGGCCTCATATCCTTTTAAATGATTGTTGCGAAAAGTGTTACAATCTGATCCTCCGAAGTAATTGATAACACGGCGAAATGATGCATTGGCAGCCTCAAGCGTCAAATGTTGAATAATCAAACCATCTGCACCGTCCAGTGTCAGCACATATGCTCCCACCCCACTATTGGAAATTGTCACTTTCGAAGAATCCAGACTTTCGGATTGAATGATCACAGGTGTGGCACAATCCATACCGGGATACGCCTTAATCACCAATGAGTCTGTATACACACCGTCCCTGATATTGAGCGTGACCGGACCGAGGATTCCAGCAAAATCCAGGCCCACGAGCGCGTCAGAAAGCTTACTCGCATCCGGGTCTGTTCCGCCCACAGTGTAATCTCCGAGGAGCGCCGGATACAGGCCGATGATCTCAATCGTATCATTCAATGCCTGGCCATCAGCCATCCCATTGGGAGCGCTTACCCACGCCTTCAAAGTATGCGCCTGAAAAGGTGCAAAGTCAAAATTTCCAATCTCAATTGAGGTGGAAATCACTCCGGACCCCAATGATCCGGTCCACATAAATGGTGTTTGGGGCGTCCCGTCAACCTCCCAGTTTACCTGCATGGAAGTCAGACTGTTTAAGCCATTGTTAAAAAACCTGATAGCCACAGGACTTAATCCGGATGGAAACGGCAAAGTTGGGCTCAAAACAGAAAGCAAACCAACATCATTTGCCTGGGGGACAAATTCGTCCGCACCAATGTCAGGCAAAACCACATCCCTCATTTCGTCGTCTATGTCCTCTGCGATACCTGATACAGGATTGGCTGCAGCGTTTAAATTGACGTTGAAAACGTGGAGATCCAGAGAGTCTGTAAATTGTGGATCAACAGACAAAGAATTCGCATCAAACCCCGACCCTTGCCATGCGGCAAGGTCAGAATAGGTCCCCACATTTGTGATCGCCAAATTTCCTGTGGAGATCAGATTATTATTGTCCGATAGTGTAAGTTGTGTTTCATTAAAAAGACGAATGGCTGTTCCACCTGATTCATTCGCGAGGATATTGTTTTGCAACCTGATATTATTGCTACTGCTAACCGCATAAACATCGACCGAAGATGTGTTTGTCCCTGTAATGTTAATTGAGTTGTAATAAATATCCTGAAAACTACTTGACACAACATAGACTCCATTAGCTACTGAGCTGCCGCCCAATTGTATAAAATTATTTGCAATCAATCCAGTTTTAGCAGGTGCTGAGGAGCATAGCTCAAGGTAAATCCCAAAAGAGCTTTTGCCTGTTAGTTGCACATTGTTTCCTTCAATTCTCATATCATCGTTGCATCGCGAACACACGATCCCCAGGTTATACGTGCTCGTCCCGATGTCAGCATTGGTGACCTCGTTATCAACTATCTGAGGCGCCTCCTGGTAGGTGAGTGATAATCCACGCCATCGCTGCCCCCGGATCGTATTGCCTTGAATAATTGTACCTGTTTCGTAAGGGAAAAATGAATTGCCGCGCCAATACATCGCGTAGGACCCATCTTCAATCAAGTTATTGACAAATGCATTTGACGTGTCGAAATCGGTTGTACTGTACACGACGGCTTTGGATGTGCTGGTAGATGTCGTGTTTTCCCCCTTCAAATGACACCCCTCAAATCTATTGCAATTCGAGCCACCAAATACATTGACGACATAGCCATCCACACTTTGTATTGTAAGATTCTTAAACTGCAATCCATCTGCCCCTGAAAGCGTCAAAGGCACACCTGCAATTCCGGCATCCGTCCAGATCACATCAGCTGAATCACCCGATTCAGATTCAAAAATCACCGGGCGTTCACACATGAAGCCAGAATTGGCAGGTAGTGTTATAGCTTCTGCATAGATGCCATTGCGCAACAAAAACACAGTTGTGTCCAGTACTCCGCCGATTGTCATCGCCAGGACTGCATGTCCGATGCTATCGAAATCAGGGCTTGCCCCGCCAATTGTATAGGTTCCTCCCAAAGCGGTATAAAGACTATCGACTTGCAAGGTGTCATTCGCAGGCTGGGCATCTGCAGTATTGTTGGGCATCGAAGTCCAGGTCCGGATCGTATGTGGTGTGCCAAGATCGAACATGATACTCCCAATGGAAAACGTGTCGGAAGCAAGCCCCGCCAGCGCACCTGCAAATACGAATTGTGTTTGCGCAGCGTCGTTAACCGTCCAGTCAAGATTGAATGAAGTCACTGCATTGCTCCCCAGATTACGCACAATCACCTTTACAGCTTGTGTGCCACTTGCAAATGGGCTTTGCGGAAAGATGGCAAGTGGCGCAAGATTATCATCGAATCCCTCCACTTCATCCGCTCCAATATCGGGGTTCGTAAGATGCCTCGGATCTCCGTCGATATCTGTTAGAATACCCGATACGGCCGTCCCGACGCGAAACAATCCGGGCTGTGTCGTGTGCAAATCTGCTCCGCCCACAAACGATGGATCCACTGACACCGAATTGCTATCCATAGCCGAGACATTGACCCAGTCAGCCAATGTCTCATATCCAACACCATTTAAGCTCACAAGATTGACTCCTATCGTTCGAAAATTATTATAATCGCTATTGATGCTTGCAAGTGTAGAGGCTGCAAATGCGGCGCCAGGGCCAAAACTATAAATATTGTTATTGCGAAGCGTAATATTAAAACTCGTATTAATGTCAACTGCTGGTACGGAGGCGCTGGTTGAATTGTGATTTACACTATTAAAATAAATTCCAATATTATCAGATCCCGCGACATAAATACTTTGCAAAGATGCCTGCCCAGAGTAAATAAAATTATTATAAATCAATGCCTCCCCAACTTTCGATGCATTGCCATTAAATATGTCAATACCGCGCCTTCCTACCGGCATATCTATCTGATTGAATGCGATTGTAAAATCTTCATCCAGTCCGGAAAGGAGCATTCCTCGTGCAAGTGTATTGTTCGAGGTCAATAAATTGTACTGAATGTCCGGTGATATCACATCATTCATGTATATCCCCACTTGGGTAAAGGAATCAATCTGGTTGCCTATGAGCTGCCAATTATTGGGGTCGGGATTGTTGAAATCACTAGAGCAATATATCCCCCACGATCCTTCTGAAATACGGGAATTTTGAATACGCATATTACTGCTGCCAGTTGAATACAATGGAGCGTAACTGGTAGAACTTGAGCCACTGTAGCCTTTGAGATGGCAGTTCAATATCTCCGTGCTGTCACTCCCATTGATCACCTCAATGACACGGCCAAAATTCATCTCGACCGCCTCAAATGTGATCTCTTTCAACGTGACATTATCTGCATCATCAAGGCGTATCACATAATTTGAAGAAGAACTTGTAGCATTATACACCACAGTAATATCTGAACTATCTCCAGATTCCGACTGAAATATGACTCGGTTTTTACCTGAAATGCCAAACAAGGAAGGTATCAGTACCTGTTCATTATAAACCCCATCCCGCACATTAAATATGACCGTGTCGCAGTACAATCTAAATGTCAGATCCATGATTGCACTTGAAAAATCCACATAATCAGGGTCAACGCCCCCAATTGTGTAGATCCCTTTCATTACAACAATAGCCGTGGTACTGAGTGTATCATTCTCGGGCACCGTATCCATTATGCCGTTGGGAGATGATGTCCAGACTTTCACATCATACGTTGAGTCACCTTCAAAAGTCATCGTATCCAACAGGACACCTGCCGTGGCTCCGGCAAATAAGGTGTAAGCATCAAATAATATTGGTGTCTGCAAAACTCCTTCCCACTCCCAGTTTACGATCACACTATCGATATCATTTACCCCGAAATTCCGAATCACAGTAAACACCGGGTGTTCGCCCTCGCAATAACGGCTCTGATTACCTTCGATTCCAGCATCGTTCTCAGCTATAGAAAAATCCGGAATGAAGGCGATATAATCATCTGTAGCTGCATAAAAATCGCCGTTCCTGTCCGGATCATAATATGCCTCCGTCCCTGACGCATCTTCGATCCCTTGTGTGGCTGATCCGCAGCTGCTATTAAACTCATACATGTGCATTTCAATGATATCAGAACCTTCATACAACCAAATTTGGCCATCCAGAAGGATCGGGCATTCTTCATACTCATCATCGAATTGTAAAAAGGTAACAATCAGCCTCCTGCTACCTGGAGACCCTAAAGTTTCGTAGGAATACTCAGCAAACCCGGATAGATTCAAATCCATCCAGGCCAATGCGATCAGATCATTGGGGTTAGTTGTATCGGGTAATATCTGCCCTTCACAGCACCCGTCGCCCGCTCCGCTATCGAAGGTGATAAATCCATTGGCTGCGATATGAAAATCTGAATATACATTGCCAAAGAAGTTAAAATTAAAGCCAATTGGCAGTGGCGCACTCAAGCCGTCGTCATCAAGAAAAACATCGATGGGGGAAATGCCGTCACTACTTTGCGTGCCACTGTAATCAATAGTATAAGTCTGTCCACTTAATCCAGAGCTCAAGGGGAAAAATAAAATCAGAATGCAGAGGTGCTTGTAAAGGGATGTAAAACGCATGTTACTTTCTTTTAAAATGACCATTGTCTTTTTGGTATCAAACAAAATCGACAATAACCGACAGAAGTGTAACAACGCGTCTGTTGTCTCCAGAAACAAAGACACAATCACATGTCATTGCCCGTCGTACAGTACACACATGTCTATCGATAGATTACAACCTGCAACGTGCTCTAAAAAGTATACATGTGGGTCGAATAGTTGAAATCACACCTGGTAGCTACGCAATCAAGATAAATAAATTTGAAGACCTAACCAACTTTCTGGTCCTCCCGCACTATCGGCAGACAACATGCTAAATTGATTAGTCATCATCATCTTCTACCCTTGTTGAATTTCTGACTTTCAAAACAGCGCCATTCACGTTGATCACATTTTGACCAATAAGTGATGTGTTTAGACGCAATATGCAATCATCCACCACAAGTACCGCTTGATTACCTGTATTAAATACAGCCGCACCGGATCCTGTGGTGCTGTTGTGCTCGATGATGACATTGCGCAAAGTTGCTTTTCCTTCGACAAGTATCCCGGCTCCTCTGTCGTCAACACCGGCTGATCCGTTGGCATATCCCATGGTGATGACAACACCGTCGAGCACGCAATCCGAACACGTCGACAGTACGTTTACTACGTGAAATGCATTGTCTGTCGAATCACCCTGAACACCTAGATCCCCATTGAGTTGGACGATATTGACAAGAGGGTCCCTCTCACCGATATTTGCCTCTCCCCCTGCAAATCCACCGTACACAGTCATAGAGTCCTGCAAGGTAAAGCTCAGGCTTCGGTTGCTTGCAGTATCCGGTGTATATGTCCCGTCGGCGACCCAAATCTCTTCGATTTCTGAAAATATACGAGCGTAAGTGAGCGCATCCTGCAGATCGTCGAAGGCATCGACCCAGGTGGTACCGTCATTTGCGCCGGTTGCGGCAGAGTCAACGTATGCGACGGCTCCTCCATACCAGCATGTATCTTTCTCAGATATGATATGAACGATGGTGCTATCACATCCTTGCAAAGACATCTCGATCACCTCAACTTCACCTAGCGTATCGATCCAATTACCATCGATGAGTATTGAATCACCCAGACAGATCTCGTGAAGGACTGTGTCGCGAGGTAATGGGAACACGGTAATATGAATCGAGTCGGTATTTTGACAGCCGAATACATCTGTTCCAGCGAGATTGTACATTGTGGTTGAGTCACCGGTGAGACCCTGTATTGCTTTTGTCTCGAGATTCAATCCGATCTGTGGAGACCATATATAATCATTTGCGCCAGAAGCAATCAGGTAGATCAAATCTCCTTTGCAAAGTGATGTGTCCGGTCCTGCATTAACGATTGGAAATCCTTTCACCTGTATAAACATGGTAGAATCGACGATACTTATCGAATCACTGTCAGTGATCCAAATCCTGACTGACTGATCACTCAAGGTATCAGGCAGCACCCATAGCAACGGACTCTGAGTCGTGTCTGTTCCGATTGCCAACGACTGGAATGTCACACCGCTGTCAAGCGAAAACACAATATTGACTGAATCGACAAGCACGGTACTCCAATCAATCATTATTGTATCACCCATACATGCGTAGTCAGGCAATGTAGAATTTATTCTTACATCCTTTTGAGGAAGAATATAGGTTGATGCTTCAGTTGATGATTTTGATTCACGATTGCCCGTGTTGTCGATACCTACGATATAAAACTGATAGTCAGCGCCATAATCACCCTGATACAAATACATGAACGTGTCTGACGGAATTGTAATCAAATTGATAAATGGTGCCGAATCCCTTGACATATAAATTTCAAACTCACGGATACCACTACCCCCAGAATCATCTGACCCACTCCAGGACAACAACAATGTATCTGCTGTGCCTTGAGGCGGCAGGGTATCCATCATTGTGGTCGGTGGCAATGCGTCGATCAGATTTGTCCAGACATTTGTTGCAATTGCCTCATTACCATCAAATATGATATCCGCCCGGGCCACAACAGTATCTCCCGTCTGCGATGTCGCATCAGGTCGTATTGAAAAAGAGACAAACCCCTCTCCACTTCCAGTCAACGTGTCGTTTACAGGCAAGAATCCGACTAGAGGATCTGTGGGCTGCAATCCAGTCAGAGGGTCAATAGCGATGAAACTCCAGAATGCTTGATTGTTAACTACATCAAGGCCCGCTACAACATCAAGAAAAACATTGTGCTCGCTCGTAAGATCAATGCGTTTTTGATATATTGACATGCCCGGTGGCACATCGAAAATGTGATCTCCAAATCCAAACGACCCTAACCGGAATGAGTACGGATTAATATTATTGTCGAGTTGATGCGTCACAAATACACGTTGAGCAGGAGCTGTCGCAAATGTGGCGTCATTTTCAAAACGCACAGTATAATTTAATGTATCATTCTTCGATACCCACTCCTCATCGCCATACCCGGCAGGGCCAAGGATGTCATTCGGATCTTTAGGGCAAAAACGTGAGCCAACAAGTACAACCCGTTTTTTGCTTACGACACAACCATTTTTATCTTTGACATTAAATGTAACCCACTGGGAATGTGAAATTTTAATTGTCTTACTTACTCCGGGTGCACCATTGATTTTATAAGGATGTGTACCACCTGAAGCTTCAGCGATCACCCATACAGGAATATTCTCACCACAGGCATACTTTCCAGAAACTGGTTCAACGCGTATTGTAACCTTAAGTACCTTCTGGGGCTCAGTAATGGTTACACTCACAGTACTCCCACAATCGGTCGCATCGGTGACCGAACATGTATATGTACCAGCACTCAGATTGCTTCTTGTCCTGCCACCAGGACCATCTGACCAAGCATACATAACAGGCGGTGTTACATTATCAATATTCAATTCTATAAACCCATCTTCACCACCACGACATTTAACATCTTTTTTATTATATGATATTTGTGCGTTCGATTGGAAACACAGGCACGATAACATGACAACAAGGTATATGCTATAACGTGTGAGATTTTTCAATTTCTTTCTTTTTTTATTCGTTCCCCAATTTCAGTCAAAATTTCACCATCTGACATTTCTGTTAATTCGCCCAATTCTTCAATTGCAACTGCAAATAAATTCGCCTCAATCAAGTTGGTCAGAAATTCCACTTCTCCTTCAGTTAAATTCGAATTCAAGATTAGGTTCTGAAGAGCTGCATTGCGATCGCGATACAATGGATCATTTTTGACAAATTGCACTCTATCCTCAAATACATCATTCAGTAAATCGTGTAAGCTTTCCCGACTGTCATACTTATTCAAATACACCTGAACGAGCTTGCCACCGTCTAATTC
Organism: Bacteroidota bacterium; assembly: GCA_003648285.1. Taxonomy (GTDB): domain Bacteria; phylum Bacteroidota; class Bacteroidia; order Chitinophagales; family Saprospiraceae; genus B8-G4. The sequence goes on along the minus strand of QMOR01000013.1, from coordinate 8,499 downwards.
GTTATTACTATATACTTCATTCGAATAGTATTTACTTGACTCAGCAATTGGTCCATTCATTATTGCATCCATAAACTCCTCCTTCACAAGCGAAAAAAATGATGTTACGTTGACTAACCTTACTACATCCTCGGCACGCATTAAAAACCAATCATCCCCGATCCTTTTCTGTGTAAATGGACCTAAGAAGCTGTTTCCATTGTACTCTAAGGCGTATTGAATCACGGATATATCAGCACCTTCAATTTCTAAGGTAAAGGCTGCTTTGATGTCTGGCGTCGAGTTTCCGAACGTAGATTTCCACTCATAAAACGTCTCTTCCGTTACGTGACATTCTTCAGGGAGAAAGTAAGTTTTATACTCCTCATAACTGTCCGTACCGAAACTCGAAGTCAGTAAAAATCGCTTATCACTCCTGTCAAGGTTTTCCGGAGCCACCGAATCGTAGTACTCTACATCAATGACATGACATATTGCAGATTCGAAATTAATAATTACTCCCTGCGCGAATGATATGTTTGACTTCCACCAAACGGCAAGCAAAATCAGCAAGAAACAAGACAATTTCTTCATGTCATTATAAACTTGTAAAATCCAATAATAGACTCCAATTTGATTTATCACCATCAACAACCTGCCAAGGTCCTTTGGTCACTCCAAATTGAATTGTTTCAGAAGGACTCATGTAGTACAGTGTACCTTTTAGTATTGCCTGCACTCCACCCCAATACGCCTGGTACTCAAGCTTGGTATCGTTGTAGCGGACATCTACACCCGCTTTTGCCACAGCTTCAGCCCCACCTGTAAAACCCAATAGACCAACACTTAGATCAAAAGCAGCACCCGCAGCCACTTCGGCTGATCCGCTCATTTTTGCCTGCCCATCCCATGCGTCTGATTCAAGTGATTCGTCTCGGGCGATATTTATATTAAACGATAAGCCAGCAGAGCCACGTAGATAGACATAGTATTTGGCCGTAACCCCGGGAACAGGAATTGGAAAGGTTGCAGAACAGCAGGGCAACGGCAAACATCCACTTACCCCGATTGCAGGCAAAGTAAGGCTCACTGAATTCTTATCACCAATATCCGGGCTTTTGTATTTGGGAACCACTTCGGATGTGATACCTATACTAATCGCTGCAGGGAGAGTTACCTCAGGTGGAATCGGACTACAAAAAGTCACTTCATCGGGGGTTGGCTCTTTCGGCTTCTTGAACATTTCTGAAAATTTCTTCAGACCTGCAAGGTCTATATTGGCCGCAACAGATATTGGATTCGCATCAACACTAATCACTGTGACTGTCCGCTCGCCTGCGGATACGGTGTATGTCCCTGTCCCTATACTCGATATGAAAATGAATTCATTTCCAGGGGGCGGAGAAAGGTCTCCCGTCCATTCAGGTTGGCCCTGGGGGAAACTGGATTCTTCGTTAGGTATTGCTTCGAATTCCACACTTCCCGCTCCCACGATATAAAGTGTATCCTTGTCGTGTGCCACTCTCGTATGATCACTAACATCCCTTACTACAAGGTCCTTAACACCGACATTCACGTCAATAATCTCCTCAGCAAAACATGCGTCATTTTCATCAAGGGTAGCCCGAATAGTTACATTGCCTCCACTCTCGCCTTTTGATATCCATCCTGATTGATCAATTTCGCATTTGGTATTATTGGGATCAGACTCTACTGTCCATGTAAACGGTCGGGGCAGACCCCCCAATGACAATTTATTTACGATCAATGTCGCCTTTGATTGGTTGTTTTCTCCATTGGGAAGGATATACTTAGGCGCAAATTTAACACCACCAAAATCTACAGTTACTTCTACTTCGTCCACTGCTCTGAAACTGAAATCAGGGTCTGTTACAGTCACACTGTATGTCGTAGTCTCACTCGGCTTTACCACTGGCCTTTGCTGATGGATTTGCTCTGCTGTGAGTCCGTTGGCTATTCCCCATTTATAACAATACTCCGGGTTTGGATCCGGGATTCCAATTTCAATACCTGTTCCTGAGCAGCCCTCTCTATTCTCACCGGCATAATTTTGAGCAGCAAGACTAAAAGAAACTCCTACGAATAATATAATTAGTATTTTCCTCATCTTACTCATCTTTAATTCCTACTGCATACGATGGTCCTGGCTCAGACCAGGCATATACTTCAATTGTGCCACTGGCACCAGGTCGTACGATACCTGGAGGTCCGTTTTCTTCGATAATCGGTACATCCAATATACTTTGACCAGCCCCATTTCTTAATTCCTGAAGCGTGTGGGCGACCAAATTTCCGTAAGGTGCCTCTACACGTACAAATGCATTCTCGACATCAACATCGCCGTGATTTTTAAAATTAATGACAATCTTCACCGGCACAGACCTTCGTGGATACGCGCCCGGCGCTTGTGCGGTTATCTGTAAATCCGGGGCCCCACTACCAACAACAAGAAATCCCTCTTGCACATAGGCCATACTACTATCTGCCTTAATTGCATCCAGGCTATATGTATCGACAGGAACATCCAACAGATCAAACGTGGCGTATACGAGATTATCACTAAATTCAAATACAGACTCTGCAACTAACTCAAACCACGGATCATTCTGCCGCAACCTGAACGTCTCAGTGTCATTAAGCTTGATGCCTTTTATTTCAACTGTCACTTTTGTATCTGCAACTCCCTTCATTGGAGAAATAGATAAAATATCGAATGGAACAATACGCGCGAGCAACTCGACCTCCTGATTCGCAGCCCCTGTCGAAAGTCCAAAACCCAAAATGTAATATGTGCCAACATCCAGCGAAGGAATAATCAACCGTTGGCTACCACTAAATGGAATATCAAACGCGTAGTCAAAGTCTGCCCTGGAAGGCATTCCGGCAAACTTAGCGTACAATTCATTGAGGCCATTTATAGAGTCTCCATCCAGAGACAGGATCATGCTCTCACCTTCCAAAGATGGAGGGATGACGACCTTGTAGTACAACTCCTGCGCATTGACAAGAGTATCAATTGTCAATGAATCCATGAATAGCGTCTTGACATCCACGTCCATGATGTCGACTGAGGATGTAAAGTTATTTGCCTCATCGCTCTCCGAGAAATTATTGCGGGCATCAGTCTGCACAATGGCATAATAATCACCATTTACAACGTCCTTTACTGGCCCGGTAAAACTTGATGATTGCTGTGACATGGGCGGCAAGTAGCCGATCTGATCTACGACACCGAATAGTGCATCATTGATATCCCATGCTGTGTCCTGAGATAAATACACAATCTCCCGAAACTGTCCTGACGCAGGGAAAGTACCGGCATTCTCTGTCGTCCAGTTTATCGTGGATTGCTCACCTGCTATAGCCTCCAATGGAATCACAACCGTAGTCACAATCAAATCGGAAGGTGGCGGAAGCGTGAGTTCTATAGAGCGCTGCACTTCATTATTGTGTTCCGCATTGTGCTCGTAAATCTGATTTGCCTGATCTGTTTGAAAAATTAAGATGTAATTACCAGTAAAATTTAAGGGGATATCGACCAGTAATGTATCGGAGTACGACATTCCACCGTTAAGATTCGAGCGTGATTCATCAGAGAGAAGGATATCACCCACATTCACAAACTCATCAATTGACAAATAAACCCGGTCACGCCATGCACCTTGGGCGTTGCCTACTCCGTCATTTTTTATTGTAATCTCGATTTCCAACTGTTGCCCTGATACAGCAGTTGCCGGTGCAATGACATTTTCAACAGTTAGATCCACTGGCTGAGCCAATTGGATAGTCATAAGCAGAGGTAGGCCATTTGAATCCCGAAGCAGATTTACATTGTTCGTGCGATTCGTATCTAAATGCAATTGGTCAGCATCGGCTACCATAATGAGATAGTAACTTCCAGAAACACCATTTGGTATCGTCAATATGCCACTAGGTGAGACAGGTTGTCCCGGACCAAATCCCAAACTCTGGCCATCCGTGACAAAGCTTCCTGCAGAGATATCCAGAAGTGTATCCAGTATCTGATCCGTAGATAGATACACACGATCATTCCAACTTGAAACAATTGGCGCTACACCGTTCTGAATCGAAACTGCCCAGATAACCTCTCTGGACATTCCAGATAAAAGAGACGATGTATCAAAAACAATTGTATCCAGTGCGATGTCGATATCTGGAATTCCGAATACATAGATTGCATCGCTTCGCATGATATTATTTAATTCACCGGCGCTTTCATATATATCATCGTCCACATCGAGTAGCACATATAAATAATAGACGTTTTCAGTTGTCGCGTTATTCAGAGTTAAAAACCGGCTTGAGGGCAAAGAGTCACCAAAAGACAGGTCCGTGCTTTGCGTGATACCCGTGAGCAAGGTTGCATTTGCAGGATTCCAAATCGAATCAAAAGAAATATACATTTCGTCCTTCCATGGTTCTTCGGCAATATTGAACCCTTGATTTACAGTGATATAATCAAATGTGAATGGAACACCGGCAGTAAGTGTATCGGGATGCGCCACCTCAACAACCGTCAAATCCGGGATGAATCCCTCATGAACCCAAATTGGAGTTGGAATTGTTTTTAAATTATTTGTGTCAATATCCCCTTCGTAAACCCTGCCTTGGGCATTACCCACAAGATGAATATACACTTCACCATGCAAGAAGGCGGGAACAGATAGCATTACGTCGAGAGGCAATGTATCACCTGCTGACATAGATGCATCAGCAGCTAACGAATAGCCCATAAAATGCGCATTTCCAATATTGAGGATCGAATCGGCTGAAGCGTAAATCGCGGTTTTTGGATTATTGTTGTGATACGACCCCATTCCAATGTTAAACTGATCCCATGAAAACGCAAATAACTCATCGGCCATCACGGTATCAGGGTATTGAATATTCGAGATAAACAAGTCCGGATTAACAATAAATATCTGAGTCGGGTGCTGATATATATTATTTCCTTCCATATCAAACTCGAACTCATCATCCCTAACGTCGGTTTCTCCATACAAATAATAGAGGCCCTGGGGCAATTCAGGAATTGCAGCTGGTCCCCCAATGTCATAAGTGTCCAGTGAGGCAACTTGAGAAGTTTGGTATCCTGTGCGGATACGCATGTTGAAGTTATCATTAAACACAGGTGCGGGAGATAAATAAATTTCATCTCGCCAGTAGCCCGCCAGGGTGGCACCAGCGCCGGCATTCTTGACACTCCACGAAATCTGCTGCGCTTCATCGCTTGAAATCGTATCGGGAATACTGATATCAATCATCACCAGATCAGCAGGTGGAGAAAGCACGACATCTATTGTATCACTCACTCCTTCATTATTTCCTTCGGAAGCAAATTCAAATACTTCATCCAGAGCATCGGTGACAATGTATGCGTACCGGTTACCAGATATGCCTTCCGGGACATCAAGCATGACAGAACGGACATAACTACTGTCGGGCAGGAGAGCACCAGTATGAATAAACGTCCCTAAAACTTGCCCTATTGCGTTTAGCGGATCAGGGCTTAGATATAGGCGATCCCGCCACGTCACATCACCTGTTGTCCCATTTCCCTGATTCTTCACAGTATACAGGATATTGATTTCCTCACCTGAAAAAGCAATTGCGGGTCCGGCCACATTCGTCACAATCAGGTCGGGTGATGGTGATAAACTGATCGCCGTTACTGCCTGTGCACGTTCCCAGTTATTGTTATTGTTGCTTTCGAGGAGGTTACTAAATCGATCTGCCGCAATAATTAAATAATAGTTGCCAACTTCGTCATTGGGCAATACAAACGTATCCAACTGCATATACGAAATGCCACTATCCAGTGCCGTCAAATTTTGAATTCCTCCCAGATATGTATCATAAGAAGTATTGAGTGTTGCGTCCTGGGATAGATAAACAGCATCGGTCCATAATTGTGATTGAGTCTCTCCAGCACCCAAATTTTTCACCTGCCATTCAACTTGGATTGTTTGCCCTGAAAAGGCAATCAGTGGGGCGATTACGGTATCGACAATCAAGTCAGGTAGCATTCTTACCGCAAATTGCTGCACAGACCCCGCAACCATCTGATCACATACATTCTTGGATACAACCTGCCAATTGTACAATTTTCCATAATTCAACTGACTGTACAGCTTATTGATTTGCACAAGATCTATGATTTGAGGAAGCATTGGTTGGGACAGTCCATCCTCCCAGATGTACACATCGTACTTCGTCGCTTCTGGTGACGGGGCCCAGGACAAGGACACTGTTTTTTCAAGATCAAGAGTTCCATCAGCGGGCAGCATATTTGTCACTGGTAAGATTAATTCAGGAATGTGCACAACACTGACATCCCAAATGGTATCATTGGCCATATTCGCATCGCTGCCGAGAGCCGAGAATGCAGAAAACTCATAAATACCTACTTGCGACAAATCAAGCGTTGACGAAAATGTGTAATCATAGAACTCGCCCGGCATAATATTAATGCCTCCAATATTTTCGATAGTCCAACCTGAACCATCAATCGAATAGCCCACATCAAATCCGGTTTGAGTAGTTGACCCAAAATTCTGTAATCGTACAGTGACATTCTCGGCTGCAGACAGTCCGCAATATGTTGCAGGAGAAACCAGTACGGACGCCCCTACATTAGTTGGCAGTAAGGTGAACTCATCGGCACCAATATCGGGATTCACAATATCCCTCACGTCCCCTTCAATATCCATGACAACACCAGCTATTGGAGTCGCACTGCCGTTCAATGCTGCTTGAAATGGAGCCGGCGAACCCGCATCAGCGAGTAAGGGATTAGCGTCAACTGAGTTAATATTCTTGCCGGTCCCCGCAACTAGTGCACCTAAAGATGCATATGAATTTGAATGATACGCTATAACGGGCCCCGTGGTGTAGAGATCATTATAGTCAATGAGAGAAGGGGCGCCATAATAGCAATGTGCCCCACCAAGGCAGGCAAGGATGTTATTTCTAACTTGAGTATTATTTCCAATTATAAAATACATTGCGGCAGTCTGATTTTGGATTGGGCCCGTATTGTTGGCATTATCGACACGTATTGTATTGTAATCAACATTGACATATGAACAATCCCCAAGCAGAATCCCCTTTCCATAATTTGTACCGCCTACTTGCACGTAATTATTATATATCAATCCACGCTGTTGTGAGGAATAATCACATCTATAAAGTCGGATTCCTGTACCGGCATTCGGAAGGGTGATATGATTATTCGAAATTGTTAATGCCCCAGAACTGTAAGCAACGTATACCCCTAGTTTCCTTTCGTTAACCTCAATATCATTCCCGGAAACTACAAGGCTGTCCTGACTCGAGCAATGAATTGCATGATTCAATTGCATCCTGAATGTGTTATTCTCGATAGCAGTATTTAGTTCATGATTGCCAGAGCTCCCGGACAAAATAATACCTGAACTCCCATTTAATATTACATTGTTCACAATTGAAATGCTGTCTTCTCTCGTGGTGCCACTGAATATACAAGCATGTATTGGAGAGGCATACGTAGTTTCAATTCCAAATATTTCACAGCTATCAATGCGAATATTAGAAGATCTGTTCGCAATGTCAATCACCCGTCCCTTCGTACTGCCGATTTTAAGATGCCTGAATCTGATATTTCTCGCACCATTTAACTGGAACGTGTAGTTGTCAGATGAAGTAAAGTCCCAGGTAATACTCACATTACCCGTGCTTCCTTGTTCAGGATCAAAAGTGACCACATGACCATTACTTATACGGGGGAACGCACCGAGACTCATTTGCGTAGAATACTCTCCATCTCTAATACGAAAATTTACGTCACCAATAATTCCACCGTAATTGATCGCGTCTTCTATCTGTGAGAATAAATTGAAATCAGGAAGCACACCACCTACAGTATAATCACCAATCAAAGCCGGGTACATATTGTTGGCAGTAATTGTATCATTCACATGCGTACTATCTGGCACACCATTTGGCATTTCGGGCCAAATGATATGATTATGCGCCATATAAGGCTGGTAATTATAATCACCCAATGTCACGGTGTCGCATTGCCCGGGTGCAAGTGATCCGGCCCAACTGTATTGTGTCTGTTCTATACCATTTACTACCCAGCGCACATTGGCACTTGTGAGTGTATTCCCACCAAAATTCTTAAGCGCGATCACAACGGGATGTAATCCGGAAGCAAAAGGTATTACCGGCCCTTCAAACGTAAACACACCGGCATCATCACTCGCAGCAGGCAAAAAGTCATCTGCTCCAAAATCAGGAGTGACTGGATCTCTCGACTCGCCATCAACATCCGCTGTAATCCCAGGATACGGAATTGCTGCACCATTGAGCAATACCAACGATGCATGAAGGTCCGTGGTGGACATAAACTGAGGGTCAGAGTCTATAGAATTGCTATCCAGGCCTGAAGTCATCTGCCAGTCGCTCAGGTTTGATTCGACTATGCCATTTGCTTCT
>QMOR01000012.1 GCA_003648285.1 Bacteroidota bacterium | reverse complement strand
CGAATGAGGATTTCCTCATTTCTATGAATCGCTAACCGACACACGAAGAATATCTACAAGGCTTGCAGAAACCTTTCTGGAGCTTTGTAGATTTATTATAAAACATTACTTTTGCACCCCGCTGAAAATAAAGGTGGGTAGCAAAACCTTGAGTCATGAAAAGAACTTATCAACCATCACGACGTAAACGCGCTAACAAGCACGGGTTTCGCGAGCGCATGAGCACAAAGAACGGGCGAAGAATCATCAACCGTCGTCGTGCCAAAGGCAGAGTGAAACTTTCTGTCTCGGATGAATCAACCCTGAAGTAATCACAAGGGAGTTTACTCTATCTTCGCTACATCCCTTACTCGGGTTAATCAGAATTCAGGGATGGCCAATTTTAACTTACGCAAGTCAGACCGCCTAAAGCGACGAAAAGTCATTGGGGCTATTTTTTCGTCTGGTCAGGGCGTACGAGCATTTCCTATCCAACTTATCTGGACGATTGCAGAGCGACAGGGCTTAAATCATATACAGGCGGGGTTTACCGCACCGCGTAAAAAATTCAAGCGCGCAGTTGATCGCAACCTCATCAAACGCCGGATGAGAGAAGCCTATCGACTCAACCAGGGCCTCATTCCTGAAGGGATAGTTTCCGATGATAAGCAAATAGTTGTGATGTGCATATACATGTCAAGGGACATTCTTGCGTTTGATAGCATACAGAAGGGCATGATAAAGGCCTTGAAACGACTTGCAGATAAACACGATCGCATTGATTAGAACCCTGGGTATTGTATTTTTTCTCTTGCATTCGCTCAACATTGGAGCTCAGAAGTTTCTTCAGTTGGAAAAGGGAGGATCATTCAACTACATCAGGTACTACATAGGCGAGGACATCACATTCAAACTGAACCACGACGACAAAGGTTGGCATACACGGACGATCACAGATATTGATGTGGACGAAAATCGCCTTGTGTTTTACAATCATCCCTTGCACATCGACTCGATTGCCATGATCCAGTTGCCCGGATCAAAAGTATGGCAAATCACTGGCCTGGCTCTACAGGTAGGTGGTGCAAATGCCATTCTCTTTTCGTTGGGCTACAACCCTATTTTCAACAATGAGCCAGTAAACTGGAGTGGTGTCGCGACAGGTGCGATGGGCATTGTGATCGGATCGGTCCTCAGGCGATTGACCAAGAAGAAAAAATTTGTACCCGGTAAGCGAAAAAGGTTGCGGGTGCTGGATGTGACGATTGGGCCAGTGGTTTTTCCACCGGTCAAGACTTAATCAGCATCTGAAGTGCTTCCTCATATCCATCGAGCCCCTTCCCCACTATGCTATTCACACAGACGTCTGTGAGCAAATCTACATGCCTGAATGCCTCACGTGCATAGATATCCGAGATGTGTACACCCACGACAGGACTCTTTATTGCCTCGACGGCATCCCTGATAGCCACTGACGTATGCGCATACCCTCCGGCGTTGAGGATGACTCCATGCGCATGAAAACCATATGCGTGCAACCAATCGATAATCTGTCCTTCGTGGTTGGATTGGAAATACTCAATCCGAACTCCCTCAAACTTGCTTCTAAGTCCGCCGAGATAGTCTTCAAAAGTGACGCTGCCGTAGATATCCGGTTCACGCATGCCCAAAAGGTTGAGATTGGGTCCGTTGATGATAACGATACGCTGAATCATGAAATTCGCGCTAGTTAGCGACTTCTGAAAGGAACTTTATGCGGACGAGCTGGATCTCCTCAAGCGTGATATCATCTTCCTGCAATTCCACAAATGCATCATCGATCGAATCAGATTCGGCTTCCATCAGGTAGTCATAAATGTCTTCGCGCGCACCTTCGTCTACCATGTCCTCCAGGTAGTAGTCGATATTCAGCTTTGTACCTGAAGAGACGATAATGTCCATTTCGTCCAGGAGTTCATGCAATTTGAGATTGCTGGTATAGGCGATGTCTTCAAACGGGATTTTTCTGTCTACTCCCTGAATGATTGCCACTTTGATCTTGGACTTGTTTGCGACTTGCTTTACAACAAAATCGGTAGGTCTGTCTATATCATTCTCTTCTACATACTCTTCGACTAACTCGAGGAATGGCTTCCCATATTTGCGCGCTTTTCCGGCACTTACACCGCTGATATTTTGCATCTCCTCAATTGTGATCGGATACTGAGTCGCTATTTCCTGAAGAGAAGGATCCTGGAATATGACCCATGGTGGTACCCCGCGCTCTTTCGCAATACCTTTGCGCAAATCCTGCAACAGTTTCATCAGCACTGTGTCCAGGGCGGTAATTTTAGCAACAGGGGCATCGTAGTATGATGAATCTTCACCAAAATCACGATTAATCGGCATCACAATTGACTGCGGCGATTTGACATAATCTCTTCCCGCATCTTTCACATACAAGGTGCCGTAACGCTCGATTTCCTTACCGATATATTCGCGCATCAGACCTTGTCTGAAAATCGAATGCCAAAACACTTCGTCAAACTCAGATCCTGCACCGTACAAAGGATATTTGTCAAAACCAAAATCCTCCATTTCCTTGGTCTTCGCACCGGTGATAAACTCAATGAGGACTTTTGCTCCAAAATTCTCCTTAAGCGCTTCAATTGACTTTATCCCAATAACCATCTGATCCTTTACCTCCACTCTCTCTTTGGGATACTTGCAGTTGTCGCACATATCGCCGCACCCGTCCTGATTATACATCTCACCGAAGTAATGCAACAAGAATCTCCTTCTGCAATCTCCGGTTTCTGCATAGCAAGACATTTCATTGAGCAGATGTGCACCCATTTCACGCTCGGCAACAGGCTTGTCCCTCAAAAACTTCTCGAGGCGAAGCAGGTCTTTATGGGAAAAGAAGGCAACACATTTCCCTACCAGACCATCTCTGCCTCCCCTTCCAGTTTCCTGATAATAATTTTCAATACTCTTTGGAATATCGAAATGCACGACAAAGCGCACATCGGGTTTGTCGATTCCCATTCCAAATGCGATCGTTGCACAAATGACATCAATATCCTCCATCAGGAATTCATCCTGCACCCGCGATCGTGTTTTAGCATCCAGCCCCGCATGATATGCGGCCGCCTTGACACCATTCACGACAAGCACCTTTGCAATGTCCTCAGTTGCCTTGCGCGATTGTACATATACGATACCAGACTGACCGTCAAAGGACTTTGCTATCTGTACGATCTCTTTTATCGCCAGTTCTTTAGATTTTTTTGGCCTTACCTCGTAGAATAGATTGTCTCTATTAAATGACGACACAAAACTCTGAACGTTATCCATGTTCAGGTTTTTGACAATATCTGTTCTGACCTTTTCTGTGGCTGTTGCTGTCAGAGCCACGACCGGGATATTGTCACCCATCAACTCTATCATCTCGCGAATACGCCTGTACTCTGGCCGAAAATCATGTCCCCATTCCGATATACAATGCGCCTCATCCACGGCGACAAATGAAATTTTAGTTTTTTGAAAAAACTCAACATTCTCCTCCTTGGTCAATGTTTCCGGAGCCACGTAGAGCAATTTTGTCCTGCCCAACACGATGTCCTCCTTGACCACTTTTACTTCAGACTTATTCAATGATGAATTCAGAAAATGCGCCACGTAGTCACCCTCGCTGTATCCCCTGATTGAATCCACCTGGTTTTTCATCAGAGCAATAAGCGGGGAAATAATGATAGCCGTCCCTTCAAGGATAAGCGCGGGAAGTTGATAGCAGAGTGATTTTCCACCGCCTGTAGGCATGATAACGAAAGTATCCTTACCGTCGAGGACAGTGCGTATGATCTCTTCCTGATCGCCTTTAAAAGTATCGAAACCGAAGTACTTTGCCAGTTCCTGTTTTAAATCAATGCGTTCGCTCGTCATCAGTTCCACTGCAACTCTATTTGGTGATGTGAATATTTAACTTACCTATTAATTTAGGGGAAATGGATAATACTAATATACTTAAAATCGTACAACTAGTTGCATATAGCAGCGCTTAATTAACGGCAGCGTATCTCGTCTTATTTCCGATGAATGAGATAATATTGACAGGTGTGTAACGGTGCGACACAAACGAAAAACCTTAGCTTTGCCGGCTCAAAGAATAATCGTCAGTATGATTGCAGAATTATATCAAAAACTAGACGCATTGCAGCGCGAAATAGAGGCCTCCGCGCCCGCCAGTTCTGAAGAGCTTGAGCAGTTCCGTATCCGGTTTCTCGGATCAAAAAACGTGTTCAAACCATTCTTTGGAGAAATGCGAAATGTGCCCAATGAGGACAAGCGCACTTATGGTCAACGCATGAACGAGCTGCGCACCATTGCACAGAAAAGATTCGATGATGCACAAGCTGAATTAAAAGCTACCGATTCTGGTGCCAAATCGCATGACCTCGACCTCACCGCACCAGGGAGGCCATACCAGCATGGATCACGTCATCCGGTGAGCATCGTGATGAATGAAATCATCGATATTTTCTCACGTATTGGCTTTGTTGTGGCTGAAGAACGCGAAATAGAAGACGACTGGCACAATTTTACGGCATTGAATACCCCTGAAAATCATCCTGCCCGCGACATGCAGGATACATTCTATCTGCAGGCAAATGCGGATTTGATGCTCAGAACACATACCTCCTCGGTGCAGGCACGTGTGATGACGACGCAAAAGACTCCGATTCGCATCATTGCACCCGGCCGTGTCTACCGAAACGAAACTGTGTCCGCCAGATCTCATTGCCAGTTTCACCAGGTCGAGGGACTATATATTGACGAGGATGTCTCTTTTGCCGATATGAAGCAGACTCTATACTATTACGCACAATCTATCTACGGCAAGGATGTAAAAGTACGGCTGCGTCCGAGCTACTTCCCGTTTACCGAACCAAGTGCCGAGATGGACGTGTATTGGGGGCTCAAGGACGAAAACGACTATCGCATCACGAAAGGTACCGGTTGGCTAGAAATCCTCGGTTGTGGGATGGTGGATCCGCAGGTACTTATCAATTGCGACATTGACCCGGACAAATACAGCGGTTTTGCATTCGGCATGGGCATCGAAAGACAAGCCATGCTCAAGTACCGCATCAATGATATTCGCGCATTTTTTGAGAATGACGTGCGATTTTTACGCCAGTTTTCAACTGCAGTAATTTAGTAACCACGACAATGATGTGGCCGTTTGATGGCAATTTGCCAACGCCACGATATAAATACGCCAAAGATGAAACCGTCAATACCTAAAGGGACGCGTGACTTTTTACCTGAAGAAGTGGTGAAGCGCAAATACATGTTCTCAGTGATCGAATCGGTTTTCAAGAAATTTGGATACCAGCCGATTGAGACACCTGCGATGGAAAACCTTCAGACGCTTGCCGGAAAATACGGTGAGGAAGGAGACCGCCTATTGTTTAAAGTGCTCAATAACGGAGACTTTCTCAAAAAGGCCGACGCAGATGCTCTTGCAAAAATGGACAGCTCAAAACTTGTATCATCCATTGCGAAGAGAGGACTGCGCTATGACCTTACAGTACCTTTTGCCCGCTTTGTGGTGATGCATCGCAATGCGCTTCAACTGCCGTTCAAACGATTTCAGATACAACCCGTATGGCGTGCGGACAGGCCTCAAAAAGGGCGTTACCAGGAATTTTATCAGTGCGATGTGGATGTCGTGGGTTCTAAATCACTCATATACGAGGCAGAGTGTGTGCAGATATACGATGAGGTTTTTGACAAACTCAAGCTTCCCGTGATCATTCGTATCAATCACCGCAAAATACTCGAAGGCATTGCTGAAGTCTGCGGCATTGCTGATGCTGTCAGCGCAATGACTATCTCCGTGGACAAGTGGGACAAAGTAGGTCGTAGCGGTGTTGCATCAGAGATGGAGAAACGAGGTATCAGTGCTGAAAATGCAGAAAGTGTCCTGACCCTGATCGAAGAGGATGATTTTCTCGCATTGGCCAAAGCCCTGAGATCCTCTGATACAGGCACGCAGGGTATCCATGATATTGAAGAGGTCATTAAGTATGTCTCGGGATCTGGCACAAAAAATGAATTCCGCTTTGATGCCACACTGGCAAGAGGTCTTGACTACTATACCGGCTGTATTTTTGAGGTAGAATCTCCTGATTATGCGAGTGGCAGCATCGGTGGCGGTGGACGATACGACGACCTTACTGGAATTTTCGGGATGCCTGATATTCCAGGAGTAGGTGTGTCATTTGGTGCTGCGCGCATCTTTGACGCTCTCGAACAGCTCAATCTGTTTCCGGAAAACCTCCAATTCTCACCCCGGATTTTGATTCTACCAATGGATAGTGAATCTATGGAGTTTGCGTTTGGGAGCTTGTCAAAAATTCGGCAGGCAGGTATTGCGGCCGATATGTATCCCGAACCCGTCAAACTCCAGAAGCAATTTAAATACGCAAACGCACTTGGTGTGCCATTTGTCGCCGTTATCGGTGAGAATGAACGGGTACATGAGGTGTTTGCACTAAAAAATATGGACTCAGGAAAACAAGACACCGTTAATATTGATCAACTGATTGAAGTGCTTCAAATGGCTAAATAAATTCAGATCACTCACTTTCAATACGATACGGATTACTCTAAATGCACATTTGAATTATTTTTTAGCTTTGCGCCCTTAAAAATTCTCACCCGTGAAATATTTGATGCAACTTATGTATTAGATTTGCACGGCTTTAGACCAAAAAATGAACATTATCAAGTCTCTCTCCTTGCCGCTAATGCTCTGTGGTGCCCTGATGGCACCTCTGACTGCGATGGCAAATTCCTGTCCCTATTTTTGCTCTGAATCTATCGCTTCGGACTACGATTTTGCTATGACGATCGACAATATGGAAGAGTCGATTCGTGAAGGCATCAATGAAAGTGTGAAGATTGTGAAGCCAGTATATGATAGCAGGGTGCGTTCATACCTTCGAACCTACATTGAGCTTCAACCGAGGTATACGGAAGAAATGATAGGACGTGCGGAAATATACTTCCCGCTTTTCGAAAAATACCTGGAGGCGTACAATATGCCGACTGACCTAAAATATATGGCGATTGTCGAATCAGGGCTACGTCCCTTGGCTACATCTCCTGTCGGAGCTGCCGGCATGTGGCAATTTATGCGCCCTACCGGTCGTCAGTTTGGATTGCGGATCACACAGTATATCGATGAAAGACGCGACCCTGAAAAATCGACAGAAGCTGCGGTAAAATACCTGAAGCAACTCTATGAAAGATTTGGCTCATGGGAGCTTGCGATGGCTGGCTACAATGCCGGACCAGGACGTGTAAACTCTGCTATTCGCCGTTCCGGTACCAATGACTATTGGGAACTACAGCGGTATTTACCGCGTGAGACCCGCTCGTATGTTCCGGGCTTTATTGCCGCCAATTATCTTTTCAATCATTACACCAAGCACAAGCTTGTACCGAAGAGGCCACATTCTGATTTGCTCAATACTTCTGTGGTCAGGATTTACGAGGGTATGAGTTTTACAGATATTAACTCCGCCACAGGCGTCAAAATGAGCACATTGCGCATTCTTAATCCAATGTACTCGCGGCGCTATATCCCGCAATCCGTGATCGGATACCAGTTGCAACTTCCCACGATGGCTGCCGCCATACTCATGGCACATCTTGGAATAAAGGAAGAGGATCTAAGTAAATACACAGAGACATTACTGCCCGTCATTACAGGTGCAGACCTGGCATTTAAGGAGCAAACTGTCATGCGCAATTACCGCGTAAAATCAGGTGATAATCTGTATCGTATCGCCCAGGCAAATGCATGCTCCGTCAACGATCTCATGCGATGGAATCATTTGAATTCAAGCAACCTTCGCATTCATCAACGATTGAATATACAGGTGACTGAGCGCGTTGCTGTATATCCGGATATCACATCACGCAAGATGGATCCGATTGCTACTCTGCCATCTCTGTTTGAGATCGGAATTACACTTCCTGAATTTAAGGTGACGCATCCCTCGACCTGTTATAAACCAACTCGTCGATTAGAATTACCTGAAAATGCGATTGTACTGAAGAGGCGGATGAGTGTGGCGGATGCGATTCGACTTAATTCGGAAGACACCACATCGGATGTCACTAAAGCATCTTTTAAGCGTGCGATGCCTGGGTATGTTGTGGTTTTGGAGGATTGATCTGATTTCTGGTTTCCCTGAGCTGATAAATACATTTTAATTGCGTTGGATTGAGGTGGTATGATCATTTCTCTTTGCCACTAATTACACGAATTTTCACTAATCGTAACATATTTATACACTATAGCAGATTGTATAGGTTAGTAATAGTCAGGCCATTCGCTTGCCCTCGCCAGGCGGGGTGGCAAAACTTCAAAATCCTATATACAAGTAAAAAGGGGCCGGATTTCCGACCCCTTCAACTCAACCTATCGAATCTCAATAGTCCTGCCCTTCTCCTCTATCACTACCTCTGCTTTCTTTGGCAGAACCACACTCAACACTCCGTTTTCATAATTCGCTTCAATTGCCTCGCGATCGATGCTCTTTGGCAAAAAGAAACTACGTTTGAAAGAACTATAATTAAATTCCTTTCGCGTGTACTTTCCCTCTGTCACTTCCTCTGCCTGCTCTTTCTCTGCGGACACAAACAAGCGATCTTTTTCAATATCAATTTTAAATTCGTCCTTGGTCAGGCCAGGTGCAGCCAATTGTATTGTATAGCCGTCATCATTCTCCTCGATATTCACCGAAGGCATATTCAGCACAAAATCTGTACCCACAAAATCTGAAATACTCCTGTTAAAAACTTCGTCAAACAAATTCCGCTTTGACATCGGTCCGTATGGATTATGCTTTATTAAATTCATGATTTATGTTTTATGTTTTATTTATTCAATTTAATTACTCAATATTCTTTTGCCTTAGTCAATAGATATTGACTTTGTGTCCGCTGACTTGTCCCTCTTTGGCAAAGTGATAGTCAACACCCCATTTTTCATATTCGCCTCAATGGCTTCAACCTCCACGAGTTTCCCCAATTTGAATGAGCGATTGAATGAGCTGTAATCAAACTCATATTTGCGATACTTCACATTTTCCTTCTTTCCTTCTTGCGGTGTTGCTGACACGAGAAGCGTGCCCTCTTTGACTTCAATAGCAATATCCTTTTTTGACACACCGGGTGCCGCAATCTGCAATTCGAAACGGTCATCCAACTCAATCACATTGGCTGATGGTCTGCTTGCGACAAACTCACGGTCGGCCACATCAGAAGCGCTGCTGTTTGCCAGGTCGTGAAAGAATTTATTTACTGGTGGGAATGCTTGTACTGTGTTAAAACGATTTCTTGATCTCATGATTTTCAATATTTAATTCGCTTACCATAGATCAAATGGTGGTCCATTGGGTTATTCAGGTCAAAGTGACTTAAATACACGAAACGCGCATGTCATAATGGCTGATTCGACTGAAAGCACATGTCATTATGACTGATTCGCGGATTGGCGGATTCTCGGATTGGTGGATTCTCGGATTGGCGGATTGGTGGATTGGTGGATTGGTGGATTGCGGTTATGAAAGTTCGGATTAAATCATGTGCTTAGCTCAGGTAATGTCGACATGCGCAGTTGTGTAATTTATGTTTACCTCAAATATGAAACCTAAACGACCATTCCAGGCATCGCCTATTTTATGATATCCACATTGGACATGACGTTGAGATCGCCATTATTTCTCACGGCTACTTGACTGGTTGGTGCACCCTGTCCGGATTCCACTAAGATATCTTCAAGTGTAAGTGTACCGTGATTAATGATTCCGCCTCCGATAACTGCGTTGCCGGTCAAAATATGAAGCCCTTTCCAGTAAGAAATGAATGTTGTATTCAACATGATGGCCACGTCAATATCTTCTGCTGATAGTGTGATCACATTGTCTGGGTCAGCATATATCGACACGTCTTTGCTCAGCACGATAGTGGATTCAAGAACGATTATTGCATTTCCCAAGTCCGGGTTAAATTTGATCGTATCACCAATATTCGCACATCCGATGGCACTTCGTAAAGTACCGGGTCCGGAATCTGCAAGAGATGTCACTAGTGAGGTACAAGGAGGTGCCTCAAGGGAAGAACAGGCAATCGTAAAACCGTCATCATTTCCGCCTGCAAAGATTTCGCTATTGATGTTTTGTGTAAAACTTGTCTGGTCATGCCCGTCTTCAACACCACCAGAAAAAATGCCACTGTTTGTGGCTTGCATAAAACTGACGAGATCGTAGCCATCGGCAATTCCACCGGCAAATATGCTGCTGTTGGCGGATTGTACATAGCTTATCAGATCGTGCCCATCGGCATTCCCTCCCGCAAAAATGGCGCTATTGATCGCCTGGGTGAAGCTAGATAAATCATGTCCATCAGTAGTACCTCCTGAAAACAGATTGCTATTTATTGCCTGAGTAAAACGAGATGCAATATGCCCGTCTGCAATCCCGCCGGCAAAGGTGAGACTGTTAGCCGGTTGCCCGAAAGTCGATATGTCGTGACCGTCGTTACTGCTCCCATTAAATATGCCATTATTGATCTGGGCATGCGATATCAAAGGAAGGCTAACTGCTACAATGAGTCCGAAATGGTAAATACAATCTCGTAACACAGCCACGAATTAAAGTTTTGAACGCACTAACCGCCCTGAAACATCCGTAAACCGGGAATTTATTATCGTGTTTGCCAAATCCCTGCTGGAAACGCGAAGCTTTGGCGCACTGCTTGGATGACCTCCACCTCGAACTCCCGTTCCAAGTGCATTTGATGCACCACTAACTGGTGGCCAGCCAGCTACAGTTGAATTTCCAGTGCTGTTACTAATAATGCCATTCCCGTGGTTGTTTCCATTAAAATTCCTTCCATTTACTGAGCCTGTTGAAATGGCCAATTCCCATACGTTACCAGTCATCTCCATCACACCATAATAGCTTGCGCCCGCTTCCCTTCGGGATGGATTCAATATACTGGCAGCAGCCATCCCACATCGACGCGGCCCTGCTTGTGGGCCACGGGTAAGGTTATAGATGGCATTTCCTGCACCAGGCACCGGATTGAGAATTGTTTCTTCAGGCAGATCCGGCGATGCGTAACTATAATTCTGATTATAAATAAATGGATCGCCCCATGCAAACTCATCTGGTGATGATGGTCGGGTGCCACGACAAATTTTTTCATATTCAAGTTCCGACATCGGGCGAAGTCCACTCCAATCGGCATACGAAGCAACGTCCCCCCAGTTGAGAAAATTACAGGCGCGATCCGGTGAAGTAGCGATATAGAGCTCAGGAGCCACACCCGTGTCAGTTACAGTGTGATTGCCGATACCGAATTGACCAGGAAAACGAGCCCCAGCTGCTGACGTTGTCAACTTGTTTAAATAGGCGGCATACTGACCCTGACTCATCTCATACTTCATGACATAAAATGGATCGAAGCCTTTAGGGTAGTTAGCTGGTAATGTTTGAGTAATCGCATAATTGTAGTCGTCTACTGTCGCCATACTTATGGCATTGCTATTTGACAAATTTGCGGAGCTCGTTCCGCCTAAGGTGAGTGTATTCTCAGAGGTTATGCTAAAAGAAGCATTCGTATTTCCCATTTCAAAATTTCCCTCAGGCGTGTTACTCGCGTCACCAACAAGAAAAGACCCGCTGGGGATGTATACCATTTCTATGGCAAATACGCAAATCTCAATGACCACGTCATCCTCAAAAGAAAAGCCATAATTCCACTTGAGTTCAACGCTGGTGTAATTGACATCGCCAATGCCATCTGACGTCCGGTGAAGAAATGCCCCGTACCCACTACTACCTGATTCAAGAGGAACATTGATAGTGCCTCCGGTGGGCTCCACAAATCCAGTTGTACTGATACTCCCGTGTTGCCAATTCAATTGGGGTGTTTCCCTGAACTTGAAGAAAATCCAGACGGCATCATAGTTACTTTCAAATGTCGATGTGCGCCAGGAATTTTCCCAGGAAATATCGAACTGCACCTGATATGTATTATTGGCTGCATTCTGGCCCGTTAGTGTCACATTCGAAACCTGGACGTTGTTGGCGTATGACTGGGATAGAGACAATAGAAAGACCATCATGCCCAGTGTAAACTTTACTTTCATAGGATTAAATAGTGGTAGAGTGTAATGAATAAAAACTTGCGGTGATAGCAAACGTGCACGTTTACACCTGTTCTCTAAATGTACCAATTATTGGATACCCCATCATATATCATGATGACATATGTCTTGCAATGGTGTTGATTTTCAATTTTTCACAAGTTTTGACTCTGTGTGAAACATATAAAAGTGTAGAATACCTGCCCGTTAACCCATTGTATGTGGTCTAATTTTACTCCGTCCATAGCAACTCACATGACGTAGTTTTAGGTATGAACGACGTTATCAGCACGATCAAACAATGTGAAGCTAAAGACTATATTTCAGGTCGGCACATTTCAGAAGGGGAAAACGCTCGTCTTACTCCCCACGCAACTTGAATCGAAATGGTAATTCCATTTCAACTTTTACAGCTTTACCATCCTGAATACCGGCTTTCCATGGTGGCATGGAGTTGAGGACACGGAGAGCCTCTTCGTCACAGCCGCCGCCGATACCTTCGACAATCATGGGTGATGTCAACATGCCGTCTTCGTTTATTACAAACTTGATCCTGACCGTACCTTCAACCTTCGCGGTTTTGGCTTCCTCCGGATACTTCAGGTTTTCATCCGTGTATTCCATGATTTTCTCGAAAGTACATTGTCGGCTTTCAGCAACTGATTTGTCCTCACATCCCTTGAATACCGGCATCTCGTCGACGACAGTATATACATCGGACGCTGGCGCGGCAGATTGCACTTCTTCCACTTCCGGCAGTACAAAGTGTACAGGAATTTTCATTTGCACACTTGCGGCTTCACCCAAATGCTCACCGGGCACCCAAAGTTTATTCAGCTTTTTTACAGCCTTCATCGCCGCTGCGCCCATTCCAAAACCCGGATCTTCGTCTATCACCAAATCTGTCACTTCCCCATTTTTACGCACGACGAAGCTGATCACTGCGACACCTTCCTCACCGGCCTTTTTGGCCTCTGCAGGATACTTGAGGCTGGCTATCAGATGTTCACTGACTTTTTCCTTTGTACAATCCCGTCGCTCGTTGCGGTCCTTCCTGGACTCACACCCCGGCATACATGGCATATATTCGGCCATTGGCCAGACTTTGTCCTCCTGGGCTGAAACCCCGGCGGAGATCAATAAAATGAGACCGAACATGAGACTTTTCAAGATAATACGCATACGTCAGATGTGCTTGTGATGATATGATATAATCAAACAACCGGCTCAAACGAACCGGTTGTTTTCTTTAACGCCCGCAAAGATATTTTATTCGATAGATATGAGAAATATCTGCTTACAGTTTGAACATCACAGGAAGTGTAAATTGTACACGCACCTTGTCACCTTTGTGCATACCAGGTGTCCATTGCCCTGGCATAGAGTTCATTGACTCAATCACCCTGATCACTTCTGCATCACAAGCGGTGTTAAACCCTTTTACCACCTTGATGGATGAAATCGTCCCATTTGGCTCCACAACAAAAGACACAAAAACCTTGCCTTCGATATTGCCAGTACGTGCTTCCTCTGGATATTTGAGGTTTGCTATGACATACTCGAGCAATTTTGTATTCGAACAAGTCACATCATTGCAGCCAGGGAAAAGTGGCATGTGCTCTACTTCTTTGTATACTTCACTATCCGCCAACTTTGCCTTGGCCTCACCATCTGAGGATAGCTTGAATTTTACCGGTATCGTGTACTGCACTTTGACCGGCTTACCTTCGATTTTTCCAGGGGTCCATTTTGTTCCAAAATTATTCATTGAATTAATCACCCGCAGGCATTCTTCATCACATCCACCACCGATACCCCTGACTACGTTTACACCTTCTATCTCTCCATTTGTACTCACATTAAATTGCAAAACCACACTCCCTTCAATTCCATTTTTCTGGGCTTCAGCAGGATACTTAATATTCTCATAGACGTACTGCAGCATCATCTTTTGGGCGCAGCGACTTCTCTCATCCTTGTCTTTCACTTCTTCACACCCCGGAAAACGAGGCATTTCTTCCGCTTCCATATAAACCCCGGAGTTATTTTTTCTAAACGTATCCTGCAAAATGATTGAATGCTCAAAAAACGTCTCTCCATCTGTATCATTTATTGACAAGACATCGGAATTTTTAAAGGAGAATAATAATATCGCCATTGCCAGCACAGGCAAAGCAAACATGTACTTCCATTTATTTACTTCATTAGATCTTTGTTTCATCATCATAACAATTCGTGATTTGAGTTGAGATTGAAAAAATTGATTTGTCAATACCAAGCGCAGTCCGGATTGCGATTGGGATAAGAGCAGCTGCGTATATTCTACCAGGTCGGTCTCTTCGACCACATTATCTGCCTGGAATTCATGTATCGCCTTGAGGGCACGCTTGTACACATAAATGAGTGGATTAATCCAAAATATCGCACAGAGAAACTCGACAAGTACCGCATCGATACTGTGTCTGTGCCTGATATGTGTCACTTCGTGCTTGAATATATTCGAAAATTGTGTGTAGTCATTCCGTACTTCCGGTGAGAGAAAAACGGCATTAAAAAACGAAAAGGGAGCTTTGATACTTTCATGGACTATAATCGTATCGCCGTTGTAATTTTCTTTTTCTCCTTCCTGATAAATTTTTGCGATCCCACTGATTTCAATAATAAGCCTGGCGATTAATACCATCGCGACAATCCAATACGAGATACTCAGAAAATACCAAATACCCCTCCCCTGCTCCGCGGCATCAGCGGTTATCGTCACTTCCGCCATTGACGTAATCTCTATGGGCTGCAATAATACATAAGCCACTGAAGGGTCCGCTATTGATATCCACCTCGGCGCAAAGGGTGCCAGAATTGCAATCGCCAGTGCGGTTATTAAATAGGCTCTGTTAAACCGAAAAAATGTTTCCTTTTGAAAGAAAAGAAAATACGGCACTATCAATAATGCCATCGCGATTGTTACCTGAAGCATATACTGGATCATGATTCAATGTCTTTTTTATTGAGCAATTGACGAATCTCTTCCAGATCCATTAATGATAAATCTTCCCGTTGCACGAGAAATGATACCATCTTCCGAACCGACCCCCCGAAATAATCTGTAGCAAGCTTGTTAAGTGAACCTGCGCTGAATACTTCCTGGGTCATCAAAGGAAAATATTCATATGTGCGACCGTAGGCCTTATGACCCACAGCCTCTTTACGTTCAAGGATGCGCATAATCGAAGAAATGGTGGAATGCGGTGGTTTTGGATCCGACATTTGATCTATGATCTGCGATACCGTGGCTTTTTCTAGTTGCCAGAGGTATTGCATGACTTCTTCTTCTGCTGATGTAAGCTTTTGCATAATTTGATGTTTAACTGCAAAAGCAAATATATAACGTATTTGTACGTTATGCAAATTTTTGTTTGAATGAAGTATGATTTGAGGGAGTGTTTTACCGCAAAGGCGCAAGGAACGCCAGGGCTTCTTTCTATCATCTAGCTAGGAATATGGAGAAGGGATGCTAAATAAACCGCAAAGGCGCAAGGAACACAACGTGGAAATCCCGTATCTCGGATCAAAATCTCACGAGTGAGATTTAATCGATATAGATAATCTCACGCAGAAAGCGTAGACCGATGGTAAATTCTATTGTAAGATTGGTCACGTTCTGTTCCTGAATAAAGATTCGCTCGCCGTTGGGATCGTTGTATCCTGTGTCTTGTTCGGGAATAAATATCTGCTTCGTGAAGTCCGGATGTACACTTACTTCGAAGGTGGCACCTGTCCATCGACTGAAGGGCACTTCGTATCCAGCACCTACGCTGACACCAAATACGAAATCATTGTGGAGGCCTTCGTAGCTCGCCATATATCCGTCAAAGTCTGATTTGAGGGTATATTCTGCACGGATTCCAAACATATAATAGAGCTTCGAACTGACACCGACGTCAAATTTTTGTTTGCCACCGAACATGAGCATGAGATTGTGAAATTCCATGTTGGTAGTGCCGCCGTCAAACTCCTGCCCCGTATCCGGATCGTACCACGCCCTCGTTCTTATGGCTCCACCCCGCACATGATATCCGGCGCGCACAAACAACGTAAATTTATTTTCTTCGTTCCAGGACTCGATATATCCATCGAAGTGATATCTGAATAATGGATCGCGCTGGAATCCATTCCATGACTGGAGTCCCATCGACACTCCTCCATCCACACCGAAAATAAAGCTTTGCGAAACCAGATCCGAGACAAAGAGACTGGAGATAGCTATTAAACTTATCAGGATTCTCATTCTTCGAGTTTGAGTTTTTGGCCGGGATGAATATTATCGTCCGCCAAATTATTCATTTTTCTCAAGGCGTCGAGATCCAGACCGTGCTTTCGTGCGATGCGATACAAGGTATCATTTGGTTGGACGGTATACATTGCTCTCTCCACCATGGACCTGGCTTGTTCTTTTACATCCGACCCTGCTTTACCGGCACCTGAGTATTTTGTCGTATGCGGCGCGAGAACATCCAGTACCTCTGCCCCGTACGTATCTCCGGTGTCCGCTTGTGACGGGCGCGCCTGTGATACGACCTTGACAGTTCCCTTGTTTTTCTTTTTCAGAGAAATGCGCTGACCGGAAGCCGGTTGAAGGCCCGGAAGCATTCTGTTTTTTGTGTATAATTTGGAGACCTTAATCCCATATCGGTCGGAGATCTCCAGCATTGTTTCACCTTGCCTGACGATGTGATACTCCTGCGAGCCTTTATATTTTGACCGTTTGGGTTGCAGGTATATCTTTTGACCTTGTTTGAAGGTCGCGTATTCACTTCCGATTGACTCGTTGTACTTCACTATTTTTCTGGCAGTCACACCAACTTTCTCAGCGATCGTGACCGGGCTGTCACCGCCATACGCAGTGACCATCTTGATGGTATTGTGGTATTTTAACGGATAAGCGCGCCTGTCACGTGAGGCACGCACGATCTTTTTGGACCTGGCCGGCTTTTTATCACCTTCAATAACCACGTCATCATTTTCACTCACTTCAGCAATCATACCGAGGGCTTCGTCATCTATCTTGAAGAGCTCATACTGCTCGATAATTTTGATCAACAGCTTGGGATAGTTTGGATTTGTAGCATATCCCGCTTTCTTCAATCCATACGCCCAGCTGCGATAATCATCACTATCCAGTGAGAATAAAAATCCGTACCGATACTTCTTGTTTGGGTCAAGGAGAAAATCTGAATGTGCCACATATGACTCTTTAGCACTCCCGAATGACCGGAAGCAAGACTTGACCAGTTTCCCCTGGGCATTGCGATCATCGTCTTTGCGCTGCATTGTCTTGCCTTTCCATGCGCTACCACATTTTATCCCGAAGTGATTGTTGGCTCTTTCTGCAAGCATACTGGCTCCGGCATTTGACTCGAGTATCCCCTGTGCGAGCTTGATACTTGCGGGTATCCCTGTTCGGTGCATTTCAACAACTGCAACGTCTTTGTACCTGTCTATATACTCTAGCCGATCCTGACTAAACCCGCTGATGGCGAGGATGCAGAAAAATGAAATAAGACCTTGCTTCATTGCACAATGATTTAATTACGTGAAGATAACACATTAGACAATATCGTAATGTGTAGCAATTACACAGTACAATAATCAGACCAAGGATGAAACAGGGAGAGGTATAACGTGGGGATTGTTGCTAAAAGTGTGTGTTTGGATGCTTGGGGGCGGGGCGTGCTTGGTGGCTGTGGTTCTGGGGGAGGGGATTTTTGAATTTTGATTTTTGACGCTTGAATTTTGATGGGTGCGGTCTCGTGTTGGGAATATGAGCTTCAATTTCAAAAAAAAAGTCAATTTTGTGGCTCGGGAAATGCAGCACAAAGAATTCATGTACCACTTACGAGTCATGTATCATATACGAGCCATAAACACCAAGCTCTATCGGATGAAGGGGATAAACCTCTGGGTTGTCACACTCATAGCCGGAATGGCGATGTCAGCTTGCGGAGATGGCAATGAGAGCAAGAGTGCCGAACAGAGCGAAGAATCAGAGATAGTGCAGATCAATGCCAGGATATCGGCAGAGCCAGAAAATGCGGAGGCACTCATTGCGAGGGCCAATTATCACTACTCTAATCAGAACTATACTGATGCTACATTTGATGTCGCTGCGGCGATGAAGCTGGACTCGATCAATGAGGAATACCACCACTTGCTGGCCGATATCTATATGGATTCGTACAAGTCGCAGTTGGCACTTCGCACACTGGAGCGGGCTGTCCGGTTGTTTCCCGAGAGTATAGAGACCAATCTGAAGATTGCTGAATTGCAGATCGTCCTCAGGCAATATGCCCAGGCGTCTGCATCACTGCGCAATGTGATGGAGATATCGCCTCAGAACATTGATGCATTGCAACTGCTCGGGATTCTATTTAAGGAGCAGGGCGATATTGAGCAGGCCAGACAGAGTTTTCAGCGTGTGGTAGATCTGGACGGCGACAATCACGAAGCGTGGACGATGCTTGGAAATTTGATGGACATTCAGGGTGACCCTTTGGCGCTTCAGTGCTTTGAGAACGCCATAGACATTGATTCGACGTATGCACAGGGATGGCACTCGAAAGCATTTTACCTACAGAATCACGGTGATGTAGAGCAGGCTATTGAAATCTACCACAAGATTCAGCGCATGGATTCGTCATACACGGATGCGTATCTCAATGCCGGAATCCTCTACCTCGATCTCTCGGAATTTGGGTCCGCAGAACAGGAATTTCTAAACTTAAGTAAGCTAGCCCCCCGAAATCCGCTCGGACCGTACTATTTGGGCGTCTCGTATGAAGAGCGAGGCGACTATCAGACGGCTTTGGGGTATTTTAATCAGGCGGCCGCCATCGCACCGAGGAGTGCCCAGTTTGCAGAAGCTGTCATTCGCATGCGGGCTGAGCTCAATAAGTAATACATTAAAGTACGTGATGTACAACAATCCGTTGCATCTTTACAACGCGCAATAATCGAAGCCCTGACCCGGAAATGGAGCAAAAGAATAAAAATAACGATCACAAAAAAAGCCGCTTGCACATCAATAAAAAGGCATGGCGATTTTACCTTGGTTATTTTAAAGACGGCAACCACATACTTGTCTTTTCTTTATTTCTTACGATTTGTCAGGCTGCAGTTTTCCTGCCTATTGCTCTCTTAATGCGGAAGATACTGAACGACTATATCGCTGAGGGAGATACGGACAAAGTGCTCTACGCAGGATTAATGGTCTTTGGCTTACTGGTTGCAAATGCGGGAATTCGTTTGCTCAATAAGTATTTGATAGTCAATCACAATAAAAAAATTCATAACAAGCTGCGCGACGATCTATTTGTAAAGATGTACGACGTGCCAAAAATATTTTATACACGACTGGAAAATATGCGCTGGCACACGATATTTACCC
The DNA here is from genome assembly GCA_003648285.1 of Bacteroidota bacterium. GTDB lineage: Bacteria > Bacteroidota > Bacteroidia > Chitinophagales > Saprospiraceae > B8-G4. The sequence continues at coordinate 2,107 of QMOR01000012.1, read as the reverse complement.
ATGACATCATGCGCCTCGACGCTATGAGTGATGCCGTGCTTACCAGCTTTATTCCGGCGATGGTGATCAGCATGGCTTTGGGCGTTGTGATGATCTATATCAATTGGATCCTCTTCCTTTTTATTCTTGCCATCGCACCTCTTTTATATCTCTCAATCTTCTATTCATCAGGACGTATCAGGCGACTCGTATTTGACCGGCGTAAAGCCATTCAACAATACAATTCCCGCATCAATTTTACACTTGAAATGATGGACCTCACACGTATTCAGGTCGCAGAAGATCAGGAAATCTCAAAGCAGTTTAGCCAGAACGCCTTTTTACGCGCACTTGATTTTAAAACAGCCTGGCTCAACGAAGTCTTTCGGACATTTCAGGATACACTCATCATGCTTATGACGGTCGTCCTGATCGTGGGAGGTGGCATGGCGGCAATCACCAATTCCATCTCGCTTGGAGATCTTTTTACGTTTTACGTGGTATTTATGTTTAACCGGAAATACCTCCTTCAGGTATTCAGTTTTGCCCCCACGCTTATCAATGGGAGTGAAGGTCTTGAGCGTGTTTACGAAATAGTCTCAGTCAATGCTGAGCGACCGTATATTGGAAAAATTCAAACGAGTGGCAAGGCCGATATCATTGTTGATCATATTTCCTTTTCGTATACGAATGACCCACTCCTGAAAAATATCAGCGTACATATTAATGAGGGCGAATTTGTTGCGCTCCAGGGTGACAATGGCTCAGGAAAAACGACCTTGTTGTATTTAATTTTGGGATTTTACCGGCCTCATGCCGGTACTGTTTCCTATGGCGGCATTCCGCATGATGAAATTGATATTAAGTCAATGCGGAAAGAGTTTGGAGTCGTTTTACAAGAAAGTCCGATTTTTCGAGGTACCATCCAGGAAAATATCATTTACGGAAGGAAAGGATATCAGGAAGACGCATATAAGGAGGCCTGTACGATTGCCGGTATTGATCTATTTACAAAAGATCTCCCCGACGGAATCAATACTGAGGTTGGCGATCGTGGCTTAATGCTCTCGGGCGGTCAGCGCCAACGTATTGCTGTAGCTCGTGCACTGCTCACACGGCCCAGGGTGCTCATTCTGGATGAACCTACCAATCACCTGGACAAGTATATTGTGAATTCACTGCTGGATAATCTTCAGAAACTCAGTTATAAACCCACTATTATTATGATTAGCCATATTGATGAATTTGTGGCTCGTACGGACCGTGTGATACGGGTTGATACGAGTGGGGTTACAGAGTTTGTCTTTGAGCATAAGAATGGTTAAGCAAATCGCGCAGCTCGCTCGGCGTATGTTTTATAGCCAGTCTCTTTTGCGACTTCGATTGCAAAAATATCCATTTCACCATGCGGATCTATTGCAAGCAGGTTTTCATCTTCGGCAATAATAAAATCGTCCTGCTCGATGGTTTGACCGTCCAGCATTCCGGAACCTGAAATAATGTAGAGCGCCAATATCTTGTCATCTCCTTTGGCAATTTCGAGTTTGCCTTTCAGATTGTATCGCGTGATATGTATTGGCGTCGTATCAAGTGTCAGTGGCGAGCCCTCACCTATCAGAATACGCTTCTCGACATCGCCGTCTTGCGTGACCGGAAATGCATCCAAAGGATAATCATCGTAGCTGGCCGGCTTGCTCAATGTCTTGCTCAGGTCCGGATCGACCCATATTTGAAATATCACAGAATCCTTCTCCAGACGCTCCGCATGTTCGATCCCGCTCCCCGCGCGAATAATCTGAACATCACCGGCGGTCAACGGCTTCCACTCGTCGGTCTTGGTATCATAGTGCCTGATGTCCCCTTTCAGGACGAATGACATGATCTCAAATCCCTGGTGTGGATGAAGCCCTATGGTACTTCCGACAATACCTTTTGCCCTGGCCCAATAGAACAGGCTTGAAAACGGGCGTACGAATCCACCTTCACGGGGAAATCCGATAGGCTTGTTTTCGACGATCTGTCCTCCGTTGAAGTTGCCTTTGGCTTGCTGGGATTTGGAGATGATTCTTAGTGACATGATTCTTTTGTGTTTAGAGTTTAACTCGTTTTGGGGATAATGGTTCAAAGT
>QMOR01000011.1 GCA_003648285.1 Bacteroidota bacterium | reverse complement strand
CTGAAAGGCAAAGGCCTGCCATCAGTACAGAACTATGGTAAAGGTGATCAGTTAATCCACGTCAATATCTGGACTCCCAAGAAGCTGACCGATGACGAGAAGAAGATGATGGAGAAGATGAAGACGCTGGAAAATTTTATTCCTCAACCTGGTAAAAGTGACAAGGGATTTTTTGAGCGGATGAAAGACTACTTTAGAGATTAGTATGTTTCGGCTCCCGACCCTGTTGATCTTTTTCCTAATGGTGCAATCCGCTTGCACGGGGGATCGGGTGATTTACGAAGAAGTACAGGAAATCGAGAACGGTCAATGGTTCCACGGACAGTCACGCAATTTCAATTTTGAAGTGCCTGACACAAGCCTGAATTACCGGCTTCTACTCTATCTGGAATACAATACTGACTATCGCTGGCAAAATTTCTACACGGAGATCACAACGACCTTTCCCGGTGATTCGGTCAAGAAAGATATCCTCTCTCTTGAACTCGCATCCAAAACCGGCCAGTGGTTTGGCAAATGCAATAGTCAGTCGTGCAGCCTCACCATCCCACTTCAGGAAGAGGTGCGCTTCAACATGGCAGGAAATTATAGTATTGCATTTGATCAATATATGCGCGATGAAGATGTCCGCGGAATTACCGCTATTGGACTCAAACTCGTCATTCCACGGGATTAATCACCCTGTGGAATTGAGTACTTTGAAAGCAGAGCATCCCAAATCACGCATCCCGAATCACGCATCCCGAATCACGCATCCCGAATCACGCATCCCGCATTACTCATAAAGATACATCGACCGGTTCCGGTCCAGCTCCCTGAAAAACGGATCTTTCAGATCCTTGATAAAGCGGATCGCTTCTCCTGTCGATTTCATCTCCGGGCCGAGGCGCTTGTCCACGTTTGGAAATTTGTCAAAAGAAAAAACAGGAACCTTGATCGCATAACCTTCAAGATGCTTTTTCACCTCGAAGTCCTTGAGTTTGGCACCAAGCATCACCTTCGTGGCAATTTTGAGATAAGGTACTTTGTATGCTTTTGCAATAAATGGCGTGGTGCGCGAAGCACGTGGATTGGCTTCAATCACATAGACCCTGTCCACCCCATCATCATCCGTCTTTATGGCAAATTGAATATTAATAAGCCCGCGGATTTTTAATGCAAATGCCAGTTTACGCGTATACGCAATCATGGTTTCAAGGACTTCGTCCGACAAGCTGTATGTCGGAAGCATCGCTGAGCTGTCACCCGAATGTATTCCTGCCGGTTCGATATGCTCCATGATGCCCATCACATGTACGTCGTCGCCGTCACAAATGGCATCGATTTCGGCTTCTTTGGCTCTTTCGAGAAATTGATCTATAAGCACTTTATTGTCGGGCATGTGCTTGTAAATACTGAGCACATGTCGTTCAAGATCGGTATCGTTGATCACAATTTTCATGCGCTGTCCGCCGAGTACATACGAAGGTCGTACGAGCACAGGATATGTCACGCGATGTGCAATAGCGAGTGCGTCATCGACATCATTTGCCACACCGTATTCCGGATAGGGGATATCAAGTTTTTTCAACAGGTCAGAAAATGCACCACGGTCTTCGGCAAGATCCATGCTGGGGAAATCTGTACCGATAATCTTTATCCCATTCTGGTGAAACTTCTCAGCCAGTTTGAGCGCAGTTTGACCTCCGAGCTGTACGATGACACCTTCGGGTTGCTCCAGCTCAAGTATTTCCTGAATGTGCTCCCAAAAGACAGGTTCGAAGTACAACTTGTCCGCAACATCAAAATCAGTCGATACCGTCTCGGGGTTGCAGTTGATCATGATCGATTCATATCCCTCCTCTTTCAAGGCGAGCAATCCATGTACGCAGCAATAGTCAAATTCTATGCCCTGGCCAATTCTGTTTGGGCCTGATCCCAGAACAACGACCTTCTTCTTGTCAGGAGTTGGAAAACTCTCATTTTCACTGTCAAATGTTGAGTAGTAGTACGGTGTACTCGCTTCAAATTCTGCAGCGCATGTATCCACCATCTTATACGTCCTACGGATATCTAGTGCTTTGCGCTGATCAGTTACTTCCTGTTCTTTGATGCGAAGCAACCACGCGATCTGAGCATCTGAATATCCCAATTGTTTTAACTCAATGAAGAATTGTTTTGGAATATCCTCGGCCACATTATAGCGCATCAATTCCTGTTCTACCTTGAGTAAGCTTTTAATCTGATTGATATACCATGGGTCGATTTTCGTGAGCCGGTGTATGGTATTGGCAGGGACACCCAGCCTCAATGCATCTTTTATGCGGAAAATTCTATCGTCGCCAACCACCTCGAGTCGTTCCAGAATATCTGCAGTGCGTATCCATTCCTTCTTATCTGCCCCAAGGCCGTTGCGATCGTTTTCCTGGGACTGACATGCCTTTTGAAGCGCCTCCATAAATGTGCGCCCAATCGCCATGACCTCTCCAACAGATTTCATCTGGAGCCCAAGCTGATTGACTGACCCTTGAAACTTCTCAAAATTCCAGCGAGGCATTTTGACAATCACATAATCGAGTGTCGGCTCAAAGTAAGCGCTCGTTGTCTTGGTGATCTGATTTTTGAGCTCATCAAGGTGGTACCCGATGGCGAGTTTGGCGGAAATCTTCGCGATTGGATATCCGGTAGCCTTACTTGCCAATGCCGATGAGCGACTTACCCGTGGGTTGATTTCAACCGCAATCAGCTTCTCAGTCTCTGGATCCTGTGCAAATTGCACATTGCAACCACCGGCAAAATTCCCCAGTGCACGCATCATTTTGATCGCGTCATTCCGCATTTGCTGATATGCGGTATCTGATAATGTCATGGCCGGAGCCACAGTAATACTATCGCCCGTATGGATACCCATCGGGTCCAGATTCTCTACAGTACAAATAATGACAACATTATCGTTGGCATCGCGCAGGAGTTCAAGCTCGTATTCCTTCCAGCCCAAAACTGCTTTTTCAACTAGTACCTCATGTGTTGGCGAAGCACTTAATCCTCTCCGCAAGGCCTCATCAAATTCTTCCTTGACATGTACAAATCCGCCCCCGGTACCACCAAGCGTAAACGACGGTCGGATGACAAGTGGATATCCGATCTTCTGTGCAGCTTCTTTTCCCTCAAGAAATGAATTGGCAATAAAACTCGGAGCCACATCCATGCCGATTTCGATCATGAGATTTTTAAACCTCTCCCTATTTTCAGCAAGGTCTATCGCTTCGAGATCAACACCAATCAGACGAACATTGTATTTCTCCCACACACCCTGATCTCCTGCTTCAATTGTCAGGTTGAGTGCAGTCTGACCGCCCATGGTCGGGAGCACCGCATCTATCTGCCGCTCTTCGAGTATTTCGATGAGACTCGCCACGTCCAGCGGAAGTAAATAAATGTGATCCGCAGTCACCGGATCAGTCATGATTGTAGCGGGATTGGAGTTGATAAGGCTGACCTCAATGCCTTCCTCGCGAAGGCTGCGTGCAGCCTGACTTCCCGAGTAGTCAAATTCACAAGCCTGCCCGATAATAATGGGCCCGCTACCTATTATAAGTACCGATTTAATTGAATGATCTCTGGGCACAGTTTTCGAGTTTTAACAGACGATTTCTCAAGTTCGCGCAAAGATACTATTCCCTTTGGAGTGATGGAGTTTAGGAGTGGAGGAATTTAGGAGTGCTTTGCTTGCTGTAGCTTCAGCGAAGGCAAGGAGGAATTGAGGAGTTTAGGAGTGCTTTGCCTGCTGTAGCAAAAAGCGATTATCGTATCCAGCATCAGCCGTCCACGAACCCGATCAACCAATCACAACCGCCCTGTCAAAATGTCCCCGGATCTGTGCCAGCACAAGACCAATGTCAACACGAATACGGCTAATGGGAAAATGCAATACACACCCATCTTTCTCGTTCATTGACTCTGAAACGGAATGCTTAGTATCAAAATTGGCGTCATCGCCAATCTCGACAATGAGATTTTCTGATGCACAGAAAAAATCTACCTCTTCACGATTCTCTCTCTTGCGGATGCTGAACTTCCGCCCTGCCAGGCGGCAGTCTTTCAGTCCGATCCAAAGTGCTTTTTGTTCAGGGGTTAGGTAACTCCCTGTTTGTCTGTGTTTCGTTTTCATATGCCCTTCAGTTTACGAAAATGATCAAGTGTATAGATATGTGTGTTCAAAGTGGGCAAATGTCACCCCTTGAGTAAGAAAGTGAGACATTAGTCGATGATCTTATCCGGGTTAAATGATGTGCCTTTTACATTTTGAATTTTTGTTTTTACATTTTGCAGTTAAAAGCGTCATGCAGGCAAGCAAAAAAACTTCTCATTGAACCAATCAACTAAAAATGTACTGGTATGCGACTACGTGCACAGCGACCTCCTGACCGGTCTCGAACGGATGGGATTTCATGTCGTGTATGCACCTGAAATCCAGAATCGAGAAGTACATCAATGGCTTCACGGGATGACGGGGATTATCGTAAATACCAGGACTCCAGTGAGAGGACCCCTTATGGAACTGTGTCCGACCCTGAAATTTATAGGTCGCCTGGGGGTCGGACTGGACATCATAGATACCGATGAGGCCCAAAAAAGGGGTATCAGTGTCATTAATACACCGGGCGCTAATGCAAATGCCGTAGCGGAGCATATGGTTGGCATGTTGCTCGCACTGTTTCGCAAGCTTCCTTCGGCTGACAGAACTGTGAGAGAGGGCAACTGGCTCAGAGAGCAACATCGGGGAAGAGAGATCGGGGGATTGACAATCGGTGTCATTGGTTTTGGAAATACGGGCTCTGCTTTTGCCGGAAAATTTGCAAACTGGCTGACACAAATCGTCGCGTACGACAAGTACAAGACGCATTACGCGGACCAACTGCGTTTTGTCGAAGAGGCTACGCTGCAGAGAGTGATAGAAGCAAGTGATATCATTAGTTTGCATGTGCCTTTGACAGAAGAGACAGAGGGGATGGTCAACAGTGCTTTTTTGAGGGCTTGCAAAAAAGGTGTGGTAATATTGAATGGATCGAGGGGTAAAGTGGTCAACACACAGGCCCTCATAGACGCTCTGCAATCAGGGCAGGTGAGCGGTGCTTGCCTCGATGTATTGGAAAATGAAAAACTGGCGACATATAGTGAAAAAGAGAAAGTGCAGTTTACTACACTTTTAAGCATGGAGAACGTTGTTTTCAGTCCGCATATCGCGGGATGGACTACAGCATCAAAGGCGAATATTGCACATCAAATCCTTATTGGGATTTCGGAAGTGTACGATATTAAAAGAGCAAGACAATAAAATGTCAGCTAGTATACCGAGCAATTGGTAGGCATGCCTCTGAATGACAGATAATTGCTTAATATTGTGGATTGCCAAACGGTAACTCTCTACTATTAATCGGTTGGGTAAAGTAAGACAGATGATGAAAAATTTTACTGCGTTTATCGCGCTCATGTTCGTGAGCGTGTCTTTTTTGTCGGCACAAAGCTCACTTGAAGGGAAGGTTATTGAAGCTGCAACAGGCGAGCCGATAATCTTTGGTAATGTCGCCCTCTATAAAAATGGTGTGCTTATCACAGGGACGGAGACCGATTTTGACGGGAATTACAGCATGTCAAACATCGACCCGGGGACCTACGATGTCGAGGCGACTTATATCGGATTTCAACCTTTGAGACAAACCGGAGTGATCGTACTTGCCGGTAAGGCAATCAAGCTTGATTTTGAATTGAGTACAGGTGTATTGCTCGATGTCGTCACGATCATCGAATATACAGTCCCGCTTATTGATCAGGACAACACAACTACGGGCGGTATTGTCACGTCCGAAAAAATTCAAAACCTCCCAATTCGTAATATTAATGCGCTCGCAGCGACCACCGCGGGCCTGTCATCAATTGACGGTGGGGATATTTCTATTCGTGGCTCCAGGGCCAATGCCACTGACTACTATATAGACGGTGTCAGGGTCAGTGGAGCATTGATTCCCGAATCAGAGATCGATCAGCTTCAGGTCATCACTGGTGGTATTGAGGCACAGTATGGTGATGTGACAGGGGGAATTATTTCTATCACAACCAAAGGGCCATCAAATTCGTTTTCCGGATCATTTGAAATTGAAACGTCGCAGTTTCTGGATGACTATGGCTATAACCTGATCAACGGAGCAATCAGTGGACCCCTCGTCAGAAATAAGCAGGGAAGATCAGTCCTTGGATTTCGTCTTTCAGGCAGATATTTGAATCAAAAAGATACGGGACCCGGCGCACTTGGGAGATATCGGGCAACGGAAAGTTCAATTGCGGCACTGGAAGCTGACCCAACTGTGAATTTTGGAGGATCTATCCTCAACAGTGCTGAATTTATAGATCCGGCTGAAGTCAAACTTGAGGAAGCAAGAAAAAATACTAACCGGGCTCAGTACGATATCACAGCAAAGATCGATGCACGACTCAGTGATGCCATAGACGTTACATTCAGTGGAAATTACAGCAATACGAATAGCACATTTGCACGTGGTGAGGGATGGTCTCTACTAAATTGGCAGTACAACCCACTCGCCAGCTCATCAAATATAAGGGGGAATTTTCGCTTCAGACACAGATTGGGCGTTAGGTCATATGACCCCAACCGTACCAATACCGATGCGCAGAAGGCATCATTGATCAGAAATGCGTCGTATACACTACAATTTGGATATCAGAAAAATCAAAACGATAACGAATCCGCACGGCACGGACAGAATTTCTATGATTACGGCCACGTCGGTACGTTTATGAATGTATGGACACCCGCAGTCGGTGAGTCGACCTATAGTGGCGCCGTACAGATAGGAAACACCTTTGTTGCACATGCAGGCTACGCGCAAAACTTTTTAGGCTGGACACCAAGCCAATACAATCCGACACTCGCCAACTACAACAATCTTCAGGAGGATGTGCCGGCCATGAACCAGTTTAATGCCTTTAACAGCTTTTGGTCAGACAATTTCAGTAGCACATGGAGTGGTCTCCACACAAATGTCGGCGCGATATACAATCAATACGGAAAAAGCGAGGGAGAGCGCTATTCGTTTCAGGCGAATGCCGCTTTTGATATTTTCCCGGGCGGTTCTGGCAAGGGACGTCACAATATTCAATTTGGAATACTCTATGAGCAGCGCGTCTCCAGGAATTATAATATCAACCCAAGACGACTTTGGGAAATTGCAAGGCTACAGGCTAATCAGCATATCATAGGTATTGATACCAATAATATCATCGGTACATTCTGGGAGGAATTCAACCTGCCGGGCGTACCCGATTCAATTGAGTTTGACCAGTTTCAAACGCTCTTGTCAATAAATTCAGACAATCTATTCTACAAGAGTGTACGCGATCTGACTGGACAATCATTGAATGAATATGTGAACGTCGATGAGTTGGATCCAAGAGACCTGACTCTGGATATGTTTGCCCCGCAAGAGTTAATTGATCAATCAATTGTCAATGGGTTGTATGGCTATGACTACTTGGGAAATGAAATTGCAACAAACACGACATTCAATGACTTCTTCACTGATTTTGATGACAATGGAAGGAGGAAGTTTACAGTAGCGCCGTGGAAGCCAATTTATACGGCAGCCTTCATTCAGGACAAGTTTACTTTTAAGGATATCATCTTCCGATTGGGATTGCGTGTGGATAGATATGATGCCAATACCAAGGTGATGAAAGATCCACTCTCGCTCTATCCGATTATGGGAGCCAATGATTTTTTCGATGGCCTGGGATCCCATGAAGATCGTCCACCAAACGTAGAAGACGACTGGAAGATATATGTAGAGTCTGAAGGTTCGACAAAAGTGAAAGCGTACAGAGATGGTGAGCAGTGGTATAATGCCGAGGGCTCACCTGTCAACGATGGAAGCCTCATATTCGGAGGTGAAATCGTGAACCCTTTTTATCAGGAGCGTGACAGCGATCTAAGGGATATCCAGAACAGGGAATATGATCCAAATAAATCATTTGAAGATTATACACCGCAAGTGAACTGGATGCCTCGTCTTGCATTTTCATTCCCGATATCGAATGACGCAAACTTCTTCGCGCATTATGACATCCTCGTACAGAGACCTCCTACGAGCAATATCGCGACTGCGATGGATTATTACTACTTTGAAACAAAAGGACCACCCACAAGTAATCCAAACCTGAAGCCGGAAAAGACGATTAATTATGAGCTTGGATTCAAACAAAGATTATCCAGTTCAAGTGCAATCACGCTTTCTACCTATTACCGGGAATTGAGAGATATGGTGCAGACAATTACAAATTTGTATGTGCCCGCGCCGGTCAACCAATATGAGTCGAGAGGTAATATTGATTTTGGTACTGTCAAAGGATTTAGTGTTGCGTATGATTTACGACGCACAAATAATATTGAATTTACAGCGAGTTACTCATTGCAGTTTGCGGATGGCACAGGATCCAATGCGACTTCGCAGAGGGGCCTGACAGAAAGAGGTAATATCAGATCTCTTTTTCCACTCAGCTTTGATGAGCGACACACGATCGTGGCCAATATCGACTATCGGTACGGATCGGGATCGCGCTACAATGGACCACGCTGGTTTGGAGCTGATGTGTTTTCTAATACAGGTGTAAACCTTCAGGTGCGTGGTGTATCAGGACGTCCTTATACTGCGACACAGGAGCCCACACAATTTGGAGGAACCGGGTTTGTCGGATCTATCAATGGTGCACGACTCCCATGGAATGTGACACTCGATATGCGTATCAATAAAAGATTCAGACTGAATTCGGGTGCTGAGCCAGAAGCAAAAGCGATATACATGAATTTGTATTTTAGGGTTCAAAACCTGCTTGATACAAGGAATGTGATTGGGGTTTACAGCGCTTCCGGGTCGCCTGAAGATGATGGATACCTGGCATCGCCGAATGGTCTTTCAGCGATCAATACACTTGATGAAAGCGGCCGTGACTCAGATGCCTTTGTGACATCTTATCAGTGGCTCATGCTCAATAATGGATTTTATACACTACCACGAAGAATGTTTGTTGGAGCAACTCTTCAATTCTAATCGGAAAACTTATTACGCGATGAATTCATTCATACGTTTAACTTTTGCTGTCCTTGTTTTTGGTCTATGTACTGCACCTGTAATGGCGCACGTAAATCCAGAAGCTGCAAATGCTATTATTAAGGACAAAAACATTGGTTATAGAAATAACTGCGCACAAGCGACCGGACAAATTGATATGAGTATCAATAATGTGCGTGCTCGACTTCTCAATGGAGGCGATGTCTGGTGGGATCTTGACCAGGGCAAGTATATCGTTCCAAATGTCACACCGGGATCTGGTATTCCGGAAGTATCTTCAATATTTGCCGGTGCCGTATGGATTGGTGGATTTGATGATGTCGGAAACCTGAAAATGGCAGCACAGACATATCGTGGTGCTACGGCAACTGACTTTTGGCCAGGACCATTGACAAGTATAGGAACAACTGACGCTGACACTTGTAAACAGTGGGATAAGTTTTTTACTGTTTTAGGTGCAGATATTCGCGCGCACATCAAAAATTATAAAGCCTCTCTGGAATCTGGCCTCCCACTTGATTGTGATGCGATACCAAGGGGTTTGCGTGGATGGCCCTCCAGGGGAAATCCATATTTCTTTGAAATAAATGGATGGAGCCTTCCAAGTGACCTTCAGGGTTTGGCAGGGTTTCATGATGAAGACAAGGACGGACTCTATGACCCTTGCTTCGGTGACTACCCTGTGATAGAGGTACGCGGGTGCGATGCTCCAAATTTCCCCGATGAAATGATTTTCTGGATTTATAATGACAATGGGAATATTCATACCAATTCTCAGGGTGATCCGATTCGAATGGAAATTCAGGTGCAGGCGTTTGCTTATGCCACGAATGACGAGATCAATAACATGACTTTTCAGCGGTACAAGCTGATCAACAGGGCTGTCTCGACGATCGATTCAACATTTTTTGCCATGTGGATCGACCCTGATCTTGGTTGCCATACAGATGACTATATCGGATGTGATACTTCGCGTAGCCTGATGTATGTGTATAATGAAGACGAACTTGACGGAACCACAGGATGTGATTGTCCTACGACTAGTGGACCTGTCAATACGTATTGCAGGGAAGTGCCAATGCTTGGTGTCGACTATTTCCGAGGACCGAGAAAACCACGCACATTTGCAGATACATTCCCGAGAGACTGGGAATTTAACCCGGCGTTTAATAATACTGCTTTCAATCACTTCCGTGATATCATCCACATATTTGATGATTCTACTTTTCTGATTGGTGATACGGCAAAGCATGTCGTTGGAGAAGAGCGCGCTGAATTGGGCATGTCCTCTTTTACATATTATATGAATGGAGGTGTTGGAACCTGGCCAAATGCAATGACAGATCCACAGGCTGGAGCGCCTCTCGAATTTTACCGTTATATCTCGGGCTCATGGAAGGATGGAACACCTTTTTCTCAGGGCGGTAGTGGGTACAACGTGCCACCGAATGAGCTGATCGATTACGCATTTCCGGATCCTCCAGCTGAGCAGGGATGGTCAATGTGTACATCAAGCCTCGATTTTGGTGATCGACGTACGTTACAGGCTACAGGGCCATTGCGCCTCGACCCAGGTGAGGTCAATGAGCTGATCATCGGAGCAGTTTGGGTACCGGATGTGGACCATCCATGTCCGGATGTATCGAGACTGTTTTTTGCAGATGGTCTGGCACAGGCATTGTTTGACAATTGCTTCATTGTACCCAGAGGACCCGATGCGCCGGATGTTGACTTCATCGAACTTGATCGCGAACTGATCATGATTCTGACGAATGATTCATTGAACTCTAACAATGCATTTGAATTGTATAGTGAGAAGGGACTCGAAATACCAGCTGGTGTCGAGGACAGTAACTACGTGTTTGAAGGTTATAAAGTGTACCAACTTGCCGGTCCGGACATTGGACCAAGTGAAGTAAACGATATCGACAAAGCGAGACTTGTCGTGCAGGTTGATGTAAAAAACGGCGTGAATACACTGTACAATTGGGCTTCAATTCCGGATCCTAATCCGTTGAATAATGAACCAATTTGGGTGCCGGTTGAAGTGGTCAAAGGTGCCGATGACGGTATCCGTCATACATTCCAGTTATTGGAAGATCAGTTTGGATCGGAAGACAGACGCCTGGTCAATCATCGAAAATATTATTTCACGGCGCTCGCATATGGTTATAATAATTACCAGGAATTTGACTCAAAAGAGATAATTGGTCAAAGACAACCGTATTTGGAAGGCCGATTGAATATTAAGACGTACTCGCCAATTCCAAGGCCGATTACATATGCACACCTGAATTCATTTTATGGAGAGGGCCCAATTGTGACAAGGCTGTCTGGAGTAGGGGCCGGGAATAATTTCCTCAACATCAGTGACCAGGTCAGGGATTCAATCGCTAGCCTGGGCTCAATTGATGAAATCGAATACCTCTCCGGCGAAGCGCCGCTCGAAATAAAGGTGTTTGATCCTCTGCGTGTCCAGGACGGAGACTATATCCTTGAATTTACAGACAATAATGGACCGGGTGAAGACCTGGCTCCCGATGCTCGCTGGATTTTATATCCTGAAGATGAGCCATTGGAAATCACCGATTCTGAGCGTGATATCGCTGTGCTCAACGAGCAGATTATCTCTGGTCAGGGCTTTACGGTCCGCATCGGACAGACATCTGATGTAGGTGACCAGGCAGACGAAAGCAACGGGGTGATCGGCATCTCATTTGAATATGATGATCCTTCAGGGCCACAATGGTTTACAGCTGTGCCGGATGGTGCAAACTTCCTGAATTATCTCAAGACGGCATGCCCTGATGAGCCGGATTGTAGCCTTGATCCCACTCAGGCATTTTCAAGACAGGTTTTCACACCATTTCATCTGGGTGACTATAGATATCCATCTACGGATCCGGCTGCACCCTTTCTTGTGACACCAACCTGGGTAGATAACTTTGAAGCTACAGTGCGGGGAACTTCTGGTGCCGCTTTGCAAAATCTGAATAATGTCGATATCGTATTTACTTCAGATAAGTCAAAATGGAGCCGCTGTATCGTGGTAGAAACCACAAACCGGCATCTGGATGGTACGCTGACACCTGAAGGGAAAAGCAAGAATATGGAACCGCGCGATTCACCTTCCGTAGGAAAGCAAGACGATGATGGTGATGGCAAAGCGGATCCTGATGGTGCAGTGGATGAAGATGGAAATCCTTTGAAAGGATTTGGATGGTTTCCGGGATATGCGGTAGATCTCGAATCAGGGAAACGTCTCAACATCTTCTTCGGTGAAGCATCTATTTATACTCCTGAAATAAAGGAGAGTATACCTGCATATCCAGATAATGGAAATGATATGATCTGGAATCCAAATACAGAGGTATTTACCAGTTCAGGTGGTGGCGGATTACCACCAGCGACTGATTTGTCGGTGGGAGGAATGCATCACATTTACGTCACACACGAGGACTATGACGGTTGTAAAAAACTCGGAGAACTTTTGAGAATAGCCGGCAGCCAGTTTGATAAACTGAAAGCATTGCCTGTTGTCACATGGACTGCGATACCGATCCTTGGTCAGGACACTGAGCTCTTGACTTACAATGATGGCCTGATACCAAATGGCCTCACAATAAAGATACGTGTCGATAATCCTTATCAGAATACTGAGAACCTCACCGGAGGGTATGATTATCCCAAGTATCGTATCACTTTTAAGAATACAGAAGCTGAAGAGGTCTCATCCAATGAAGAGATCAATGAAGCGCTTGCAGCAATAAATGTTGTTCCAAATCCATACTTCGCCTATTCGACGTATGAAGTGTCACAGTTTTCAAAAGTGATAAAGATCACGAACCTTCCTGCAAAATGTGATGTGACGATTTATTCGATCGACGGTCGGTTTATCAGACAATACAGGCGGAATGAAGCTGGAACGACACTTTCGCCACCACGGACCAACCCGCCATTTGAGTCAACGCAGATCGTGCCTGATGTAGAGTGGGATCTGAATAACCATGCGGGCATACCCGTCGCAAGTGGGGTTTATATTATCCACATCAATGCTCCGGGACTGGGTGAACGCACGATTAAGTGGTTTGGAGTAAACAGGCAGTTTGACCCAGCAGGCTTATAATTTGAGAACATGCAAAGAACAGATAGTATGCGAATAGGGAAATTAATCATGCTGGTAGCTATTGGATTGTGTCTCAGTGCACAATCGCTCATAGCTGGAAATCCTGATCGGCAAGGGGAAGCGGGGGCAGTAGAGCTCTTGTTTAATCCATGGGCGAGAAGTGCAGGTATGCACACGATGAACACATCGTTTATCACCGGTGCAGAATCGATGCGACTAAATGTAGCTGGCCTCGCTCGTACAAATAAAACTGAAATTTTGCTTGCTCATACCACTCTTTTTGAAGGGTCTACATTGGGGATCAATGCTTTGAGTTTCGCACAGCGCGTAGGGAAGACAGGTGTCCTGGGCATCAGCCTTGTATCTGTCGACTTTGGTGATATTGAAGTGACAACAGAAAACACACCTGAAGGAACTGGCGCGACGTTTTCACCAAATTTTTTCCACTTGGGTATTGGCTATGCCAAGACATTTGCCAATAAGGTTTCCGTAGGTTTTTTAGTCCGGGCAATCTCTGAATCGACAGCTGATTTGGGTGCATTCGGAATCGCACTTGATGCAGGAGTACAGTATGTAACAGGTGAAAATGACAATTTTAAATTTGGAATCTCACTGAGAAATATTGGCTCGCCAATGAAGTTTAGTGGGGATGGCCTTTCTTTCCGGACGGGAAATCCTGGTGGAGATACCGATTTTGATCTCACCGTCAGCCAACGGGCAGCACGATACGAATTGCCTTCTGTCCTGAATATTGGGCTCTCTTATGATTTCCTGGTTGGCGAGACAGTACGTCTTACACCATTGGCAAATTTCACATCAAATGCTTTTGCGAAAGATCAGATCGGTGCCGGTCTCGAGTTTGCCTTCAAAGAGATGTTTATGGCACGTGTCGGCTACAAGTATGATATGGGCGAGACGCTCGAAGGTGTGAGTGACAACGTATATAGTGGATTGGCTGCCGGAGTGACGATCGAGGTACCTTTCAAAAAGGATGGAGAAAGCAAATTCGCTGTTGATTATGCATACCGTTCGACTAACCCGTTCAGTGGCACACATAATTTTACTGTGAGCTTCAAAATGTGATCAGCTTGACTTGAAAGCGATTGTTTTGTAATTTTGTAGTCTAGCTGGAAAGATATAACCGTTCCTGTCAGTGAAATAGACAGGAACGTTTTTTTCGTACCCCATGCCAGAGAGTATAATCCGAAAATATTTTGTGTAGATAAATTAATGAGTTATGGCTGACATTTCATATTTGAGTCAGGAGGGATTTGACAGGCTCAATGCCGAGTTAGACGACTTGAAGTCAAGGGGCCGTCAGGAAGCGGCCAAAGCTATCGCCGAGGCACGTGAGAAAGGAGACCTGTCGGAAAACGCAGAGTACCATGCAGCAAAAGATGAGCAAGGTCATCTCGAGCGCAAGATTAATGAGCGCGAAAAGGCACTCGCACATGCCCGCGTCCTCGACCCAAGTCAACTGGACCTTTCGACGGCCAGTGTGCTGACCAGGGTCAGGATAAAAAACCTAAAGAACAACAAGGAAGTCACATATCAACTTGTTGCCGAAAGTGAGGCAGACCTCAAAGAGAGAAAAATATCGGTCTCTTCACCCATCGGTGAGGGCTTGCTCGGAAAGAAAGTAGGAGAAGTAGCCGAGATTCAAACGCCCGGAGGGAAGATCCAGTTTGAGGTCATGCATATCAGTCTGTAAGCATGGCTACCATTTTTACGAAGATTATCAACGGTGATATTCCGTGCTACAAATTGGCTGAGGATGACCGGTACTTTGCATTTCTGGATATCAATCCACTGGCTAAGGGGCATGCACTTGTAGTCCCAAAAGCAGAGGTTGACTATATCTTCGATCTCGATCCGGATACCCTCGCAGGGCTTTTCCGTTTTTCACAGCGCCTTGCCAAAGCAATAGAATTGGTAGTCACTTGCGAGCGTATCGGTGTGGCGGTCATCGGTCTTGAGGTGCCACATGCACACGTACATCTGGTTCCCATCAATGGCATTCACGATATCGATTTTAGCAAGCCACGTGTAGCCCTTTCGAATGAGGAGCTATCTGCATTGTCAAAAGACATATCAGTAAAATTTGAGGATTAGGTAAATGGTGCATCAGGTGCGATCTGTGAATGCACATGAAAACTACCTGATCCGGCCAGGGTTATCCTTCAAAAAACTCGCCCAGTTGCCATGCTGCTTGGGTGTATTCATTTGAGCTCCGGAAATTTTCAGGTAGTGACAATACGCGGTCGCGAGGGCATCTGTCGCATCGAGGCTGGCATGCTTGATATCTTTGCTGATGAGATGAGTCAACATAGATGCGACTTGCTCCTTGGCGGCATTCCCGTTGCCCGTAACTGCCTTTTTAATCTTTTTTGGCGAGTATTCGGCAATCTCCAGTCCCATCGTCATTGCTGCCGCCATTGCGACGCCCTGGGCACGTCCAAGTTTGAGCATAGACTGTACATTTTTTCCGAAAAATGGGGCTTCGATTGCCATCACATGGGGCAAATACGTTTCTATGACTTCCTGTAGCTGAAGAAATATTTCTTTCAGACGTGTTTGGTGGTCGCTTTTTGTATCGAGCTTGATAATGCCAATATCGAGCAGCTGTATTTGGTCGCCGTGTATTTCGATAATAGAATATCCCAAAACCGTCGTTCCGGGATCAACACCTAATATTTTTGTCACCTTCATCTCCTTCGCAAGTGATTAAAAAATGGAACCGAATATTCCGAAATCGCCATTAAGGCCATAATGTAGCACTAAGATATTAAACAATATTGCGATGTGTGAATGACCATGCCATGCGGATTTCATATTTTGAAGCCGGAAATCAACCCATGGAACACACAACCCGTCGTCGCAGAAGGCTCAACAACATCATAAAGGTGGTGATAGGCCTTGTATTCGTAGGTGTGATTGGATATCAGCTCCTGGTTGAGAAGGATACAGAAGCGATGTGGCTAAACCTTCTTGATAGCTGGTCTGCCGAGAATGCGTGGATGCTCATTACTGTGATAGCACTCATGCCAGTGTGTTGGATCCTGGAGGCCAAAAAATGGAAACTGCTGATGAGCCCTGCGCTTAAGATGTCATTTAGACGTGCGATTGGCGCCGTGTTGGGCGGGGTCGCAATCTCTTTATTTACACCAAATCGCATCGGAGAATACGGCGGTCGCATCTTATTTGTACCCTCTAAATATAATTGGCGTGCGGTCATCGCAACCCTGGTCGGTAGTTTTGCACAAAACCTGGTACACGTCACATTCGGGTTGATAGCGGTTGTGATGTTCCTCGTTTTCAGTTCCGTCGTGCCATACGCTTTGCGTACGGGCATTGGAGTATTGACGGTCCTGGTCCTTATCGTTGGTGTACTTGTGTATTTCAGGTTACCAGCACTCAGTATTTGGGCTGATAAATTCACACCTCCCAAATGGTTGCAGAGACCGTGGCGGGCATTAAAATATGTGCAGCAAATCACGGATCGCGATCTGCTGATCGCACTTGGGTTTTCGCTCACCAAGTATCTCGTGTTTAGCACGCAGTTTGTCGTGTTGCTACTCTATTTCGGTGTGGATGTTCCAGTAGTTTGGCTTTTTAGCGGAGTCGCTGTGATGTATTTAATGCAAACAGGCGTACCGCTCCCGCCATTCGTAGATGTTGTCGCACGTAGTGAATTGGCAGTTTTACTGTGGGCATCCTTTGCAGTAAATGAACTCTCCGTACTCGCAGCGAGTTTCTTTCTTTGGGTAATAAATTTGTTGATACCGGCGTTTTTCGGTTTAATAGCGATCAGCACCGTCAATGTTTTGAGATCATTGGGTTATGAAAGTCAAAGTGACAATGTACATCATGTTTCCGGCAGTAATGGCACTGTTGCTGGGACTGCTGTCGGACCATCCAAATGAGTATCGGCAAAATGGGGATGACCCGTCGATTCAGGATGAACGATGCGGTATCGTCAACTCAACCTTCTTACCCGGGGAGGAGGTTGTGTATAAGGTGTTCTACAACTGGGGTATTTTCTGGACTACGGCAGGCCTTGTACATTTCACCGTAGCGGAATCAGAAGATCAATATCACATAAAGGTGACAGGCAGTACCGCCGGCTTTTATGACAATTTTTACACAGTCAGAGACACATTTGAGACATGGCTCGATAAAGAGACGCTCCAGCCGACGATGTTTATACGCATCATCAATGAAGGAAAATACCGGCATTACAATAAGTTTATTTTCGATCAGGACCAGGGTATCGTCACGTCGTACAAGGGCGAGCATCGTGATGACCTCGAATCTTCGGAAGAGGTATTTACAGAGTGTATGCACGATATTATTTCAATTCTGTACCATGTCCGAAATATGAACTTTGATACACTTCAGGTCGGGGAAACATTTCCCATTGACATATACCTGGAAAAAAAATACCCTCTGAATGTAAAAATCATGGAGAAGGACAAGAAGCAGAAGGTCAGAGGGATGGGCAAATTTTTCACACACGTGTTTCAGCCTCAGCTCATCGCAGGAGAGGTTTTTAAGGAGAAGGATCAGATGACCATATACATCTCGGCAGATTCCAACCGGGTGCCGTTGCTCATAGAGTCTCCACTTACTGTCGGCAAAATCAAGGCCTTCCTTTTTCATTACCGGGGATTGAAGTATGACCTGACTGCCGAAGTCCAGTAACCAGATAAATTCTTATTTTGAGACAGAATAGGAACATCTGCCAAAAGATCATATCAGATCAGGGTTTTAACTAAATACCAGCATTCAAAAAGAGATTCCCTGGGTCGTCGGGCCAGACTATTCATATGATTGGTTATTGAGAAATGGGAGCACTTTAGCTGCCACATGCATGCGTTGCCCAGAGGTGGGAAATGACATGATTCACCCTTTGAAAAGAAGTATCTGAATGAGTACAGTACACAGCAGTAATACTATTTTTGGTCATCCGCGTGGCCTTGTGATTTGCTTCCTCACTGAGATGTGGGAGCGATTTTCATTTTATGGCATGAAGTTTCTTCTCGTGCTTTATCTGACCAAGTACCACTTGTTTACAGATGTGCAGGGATTGGATGTACTTGGATCATACGCCGGTCTTGTCTATGCGCTACCTGTCATCGGCGGGATGCTTGCAGACAAATATCTCGGAATGCGCAAGGCGGTATTGTTTGGTGGAACACTCCTGGTGTTCGGGCACCTGGGCCTCGCTTTTGAAGGTACACAGGCCACAATGGTCGATGGTGTGTTGCATCAGGATGAATTTGCATTGAAGATATTTTACTTCTCACTGGCCTTGATTATCGTCGGAGTTGGTTTCCTCAAGCCAAATATTTCAACAATCGTAGGTAAACTGTATGCGAAGGATGATCCACGGAGAGATTCGGGTTTTACGATTTTCTACATGGGTATCAACCTCGGCTCGTTTCTGGCCACTATCCTTTGCGGATGGTTGGGAGAGACTTACGGATGGGGATATGGATTTGGTTTGGCCGGTATTGGGATGTTGTTTGGTTTAGCCACGTTTACCTGGGGCCAAAAGTATCTTGAAGGTCATGCAGAGCCACACGAACCCGCCCTGCTCAAGGAAAAAGTGTTTATCGGGATTAATCGTGAAATGGTGATTTATGGCGTGTCCATTCTATTTTTAAGCGTCATTTGGTACCTGGTGCAATACAATCACATTGTACATACCACCTTGAATATCATGGCAGGGGTAGTACTCCTTTGGTTGATCTGGTTCCTGAGTACAAAATGCAACAAGGTTGAGCGTGAACAAATGATCGTACTCGTTTCACTCACAATATTTACCGTCGTGTTTTGGGCGCTGTTTGAGCAATCGGCGGCATCCATGACTCTATTCGCAGATCGCGTTGTGGATCGGACTGTCGTAGGCGGTTGGGAACTCACGGCTGTTCAGACGGGAGGGCTCAATGCCATGTTTATCTTCTTGCTCGCACCACTTTTTGCCTGGTTGTGGGTATTCCTCTCCAAAAGGAAGTGGGAGCCCAGTACTCCGGTCAAGTTCGGCCTGGGGATACTCCAGGTAGGATTGGGATTCGGAGCTCTTGTCATCGGCGCTTCCATGCCGGATGAGTCGGGCAAAGTCGCATTGATCTGGCTGGTCTTTGCTTACCTCTTGCACACTACCGGTGAATTGTGCTTATCTCCGGTTGGGCTTTCTGCAGTGACAAAATTGTCAGTACCAAAGGTGGTAGGTGTGATGATGGGGACATGGTTTCTCGCGACAGCGTATTCAGAATTGGTCGCTGCTCAGATTGCCAAGTTTGCCGCAATGGATACGACTGGCGGAGTGATCACCGATATCGGAGCGGCAGTTGCTAAATATTCGGAGTTCTTTACCGATCTGTTTTGGATTGGTTTGGGATTTGGCGTGTTTGTACTGTTGTTATCCCCTCTTCTCAAAAGGGGTATGCATGGGGTGCATTAGGCTTAAACTATCAAGAGGAACATCTCCTAATTTTAAAAAGAAACAATGAGTTTTTTTGGATCAGAGTATAATCAGAAGACAATCCTCGGACATCCTGTAGGATTATTCATTCTCTTTTTTACCGAGATGTGGGAGCGCTTCAGCTATTACGGCATGCGCGCCATATTTGTGTTATTTCTCGTTAGTAAGATTGAGGATGGAGGCTTTGGATGGGAGCGCTCTGATGCCCTTGTCTGGTATGCATGGTATACAGGTCTGGTGTACGCGACTCCGTTGATAGGAGGATGGATCGCCGACAGGTATTTCGGATATCGAAATGCTGTGATCTACGGCGCACTGCTGATGACACTGGGTCATGTCGCTCTCGCTTTTGAGATGTTTCCAACCTTTGTTCTTGGCATCGGTCTCCTGATTGCTGGCAACGGCTTGTTCAAGCCAAATATGACACCAATAGTGGGTCAGATGTATCCTGAGGGCAGTCCGCTCAAGGATGGTGCCTATACGATCTTTTATATGGGCGTCAATGCAGGTGCATTCCTCGGAATCGCGATTTGCGGTTATATGGGAGAGAACGTAGGATGGAATCTTGGATTTGGCCTCGCAGGAGTCTTCATGTTTTTCGGATTGCTTCAGTTTAAATTTGGGCAGGGCGTCTTTGGTGATCTAGGTGGTAAGCCTGACAAGCTTTCGCCCAAAGAAATAGCAGAAAAATTTGGTGAGACAGAAGTGCCATTCACCAATGGCGATCGCAATATGCTCATCGGCTCGATCATCCTTCTCGTGTCTACAGTTGTGGCCTTAAATGTGATTGAACTCGAGAATCCATTTTACATGATTCCGATCGCTCTCCCGTTTATCGTCTGGACGGTGATATTCCTTCTAAGACGGATGAACAAGTACCCGACCATAGAGCGCGACCGACTGAAGGTCATCGGAATACTGGCCTTCTTCGTGATTTTCTTCTGGCTTGCTTTTGAACAGGCGGGAGGAACGATGACGATTTTCGCAAGGGATTATACTGACCGGTCTCTCTCGACCGGAAGTGGTCAGCTTACATTTCAGGTACTATCATTGGTTCTGACCTTCATACCAATGGCAATCCTCACGTGGGTTCTGGTCATGCTGGGAAAACATCTCGTCAAACCATTCCCTCTGACAATACTCTTTACTTCGATCAGCTTCGTCATCATTTGGGGTATCATCATCTGGATTAATTATAATAACTTTTATAACGAAAATCTCGAGGTACCTGCCAGTTGGTTCGGCACACTCAATTCGTTCTTTATCATATCTCTGGCACCGTTCTTCTCATGGATGTGGGTCAAGCTTTCGGGCTCGCCAATCAATCCATCCGGACCGATCAAATTTGCCCTGGGCTTATTCTTACTCGGTATGGGCTTCGTCGCATTGGTCATCGGTGCTTCTGAAATTCCCCAGGGAGCAAAGACAGCAAGCGTCAGCATGATCTGGTTAGTCATTGCCTACTTCTTTCATACCGTTGGTGAGCTCTTCCTCTCACCTGTGGGCTTGTCATTTGTCAATAAGCTCTCTCCGATGCGCCTCATGGCACTCATGTTTGGAGTCTGGTATCTTGCAAATTTTGTTGCCAATACCGCCGGTGGTATCATCGGTAGCTATATTGACAAGATCACAGAAGTGACATCAATGAGTAGTTTCTTCATGATTTTTGTCATCAGTTCATTCGCCGCAGCCCTTGCTCTGGTACTCTTAAACAAGCCTTTGAAGAAGCTTATGCATGGGGTCAATTAGGAATTAAGGAGTTGAGGAGTGCATTGTCCGTCGCAGCTTTAGCGGAGGTGGAGAGGAGTCCTTTCCCGAAGTGATGTCACTATGGACGATTGTCAACCTATTTCATGAGAGGCCAATATTCGATGAGAGCTCAAATTGACAATTGTCAACTATCAATTATCAATTACATCCACCCTTATCCTCTCATCCCGATTCGCCAACTCCCATCCCGTATGAAATGCCAGCCGTGCGATATTGGCCGCTTTGTCAAACATGATCTTGTCAACGGTGTCTGTTGAT